>NZ_DEYI01000011.1:0-102841 GCF_002364475.1 Idiomarina sp. UBA3162 | reverse complement strand
CCAATAGGCCAACTAAACCGCTCGCTAATAGCAGACTACCTAGACTGGTATAGCCCGCATCACCTTCGCGCTGAATAAGAACGACGATATAAGGAATCGCAAAAGCAGCCGCCACTAATAGCGCACGAGTGAGAACAAAGTGACCAAAAAGCGCATTTCGCCATAGTAATGACAGTGATTTTAACGCCTCGCTGATAGCGTTACCGCCGCCCTCTGTTGCGCCAGCCACTTCCGGTATCCCTGCGTACGTGATTGCAGCACAGGTCCAAAGCAGCACGCCACCTCCGAGCAAAACCAGGAAAAGACTGCGTTGTCCCTCAACATCGGGGAACATCACGATGACTAACGCAGTCACTAAGGTCAGTAACCCCGCCGCCGAAGCGGCTACGCCCGACAGCCTTCCACGTCGCGTTTTCGAGACGGTTTTACCCGTCACATCTTTATTAGCTACTGAACAAACCCCACGCGACAGTGAAAAAGTGATTAGGAATAAAATGACGGTCCAACCCAATGCGGTACCGTCCAAAGTCGCGACAGCGACAAGCATTAGCGCCAATGACACGGCTTGCCCAACGCTACCCGCGACCCAAAACCACTTTCGTACAGGTTGCTCGCGTAACTTCTGGGCGACAAAAAGTTGCGGCAATAAAGCCAAAGATTCTCGAATGGGCACTAAGGCGCTAATGAATACCGGTGGCGCGCCCAGTGCGCTAAGCATCCACGCCAATACTAAACGTGCGCTCACCAGTGAATCCCCGAGCTTGGTGAGCATTAGAGAAATAAGCATCAACACGAATGAACGCGGTTGTTCATTACATGCATTTTCGGGAATATCCTTACATACGCGCGCGTCTTCGTCCTCAGCAAGGTAGCCGTAGACACGATTCATCAATTGCTTATCAGCCATCACCTTTCCCTAATCGTCAGCTAATTGATACCAAATGTCATTAACCCATTGCATCAGTTGCAGCGCGGCTAGAACATCGTCCCACTTCAAAGATATCGGCGACTGGCGACGGTATTCATCAAAGCAGTCATGCTGCTCAGCCACTGAGCAGCGATTAATTAACATAGCACTGGCAAAATCAACGGCGGGGTTACCAAAACTGGCGTACTCCCAGTCTAACGCCACAGGTCGTTCTGTTAGTACGATATTATCGAAAGAAAGATCGAAATGGCAAAGACAAGATTGCGCTGCATCAATCGTTAATTGGTCTTGCAGCGCACGTATGCGTGTTAACTGTTGCTCAGAAGCACAAGCAAAGTAGCCCTCAAGGCGTTGCCAGAAAGAAGGCCCCTGATAATCAACGCGCGTTTGATGCAGCGTAACCATGAGGTCAACCATGATAGTTAGCTTTTCGGTTCTCGGTAATGGACTTTGCGTTAGCGTAAGTCCCTCGACGAACGCTTGCAGCACCCAACGGCTATAGTCACTATCAATAACTTTAGGGGCTAAACCTTTTGCCGCCAAAGCATCTTGCAACCGCAACTCATCCTCACGGTCAAGCAATAACCCCTCGGATGCGTTGAGCCACTTGAACAGGTAGCTTTGGTCCACGCAGGTAATGCGCCAAACGTCGTTAAGCTGTCCGGTCGATATACGTTCAACGCATTGAGGAATTGGCAGTTTCATGTCGCCTGAGCCGCAGGTTCTTCATCCACTCGCCAACGATACATGGCATACACCACAAGTACCAGGTAGACCACGAACAGCATGGCTGTGGCGACAAAGCCTTTACTTAGATAGAGATAGACGTAGACCGAATCGATCACCAGCCAATACCACCACGTTTCCATCGCCTTTTTAGTCACCAAGTAGGTTGCTAATAGGCTAAATGCGGTCGTAAAGGTATCAAGCCAGACTGCATCTGCATCGGTATAAGTTTGTAACAGTAAGGCGGTAACCACGGCAGCCACTGAAACCCACGCCCATTGCTTGAGATGCCATTTAAAAGAGTAATGATGGCCGCGTTGATTTTCGTCAATCGCACTTCCCTGTTGTCGCCATTGCCACCAACCATAACCTGCCATGATGACGTAAATCACTTGTAGTAACGATTCCATATACAGCTTTGCATCCCAAAAGATGCTTGCGTAAACACAGCAGCTTACTCCCGCCGCGAGCCAACACCATTGCCTTTGATGCGCGGCGAGCACTAAGTAAGCAAGCGCAAGTAGCAAAGCGCCGAGCTCCCAAAAGGAGCTCAGCATAAGTTGATCCATTAACTCACTTAACATGGTCAGGGGTCAGGTCTTTATTGATAAACTTACAAACAAGCACCTGCGATGGCACCCGATCGTATAACCACTTGAGCTCCTTCGTCAGAGCGCCCATAACCACTTCAAGCTCACCAAATACTTGTGTGCTCATGGTGTTAGTGAGCACGGTTAAATCGGGATACTCATTCAGTCTATCGATAAACGCTTGAATCACCTCTATGTAATTATTTGCAAGCGGATAGAGCGAGAGTTCTGCAGAAAATGGCATACAACCTCCTTAAAATGTGTAACGTGCGGTGAGGCCAAATCGACGCGGCTCACCATATTGGACGTAGGTTTCCGTCACGTATTCATCGCGCGGGTCGTTACCAAAATAGAAACCTCGAATTTCGTAGTCTTCATCGGTTAAGTTACGTCCCCAAAGGGTAAAACGCCACTGGTTCCAATCGTAATTAAGTTGCGCGTGCAGCAAGGCCATACTATCGGCTTGTTGATTGTGTGAGTTAGAGAAGTAAAAGCCATCTTTTAGATCGGTTTGAACACTCCAGCTCAACGCATTCGTCAATTGGCCCTCTAAGCCAATGTTGGCTTGGTAGTTAGGTGCATGAGCTTGGTCTCGTCCGCTCATATCCATGCCATCTTCAGTCACGAAGCCATCGATTTCCGTATCCAACCAGCCTAATGATGCAAACGCACTGATGGAATCACTCAGACGGTATCTTAGCTCGGCTTCTAACCCATAATTACTGCCTTGTGCGGCGTTCTCAATGTAACCCACGAACGACTGATTGCGATTGACCCAGCTCTTGAGCTGTACATCATCACGCCAGTTGTAAAACGCAGCAACCCGATAACTCCAATCGCTGCGCGTGGCTTTCATGCCTACCTCCGCATTCCATAAAATTTCAGGAGCAAAAGTGGCGCGATCAAGTAAGTAAGCTTCAAGCTCCTCGAGTTGTTGATCTTTCGCACGTCCCAATGCCTCTCCATTGACGCCGCCCGCTTTATACCCCCGTGCTAGCGTTGCATAAGCATAACTTTGCGACGCATATTGATAGCGCAGACTTAGGTTACCACCAATCATGGTATCGCTAGGCTCTGCGACCACGCCGTTACTATCAACATAATCATTGTCGTAACGTTCGACACGCAAGCCAGCAATCCAGCTCCAATTATCGTTGACTTGCTGAACCAGCTCGCCATAGATCGCTTGGTTTTGAGTTTCGTAACTACTGCCGAAAATACTTGGTGAACCGATATCCCAATTATAGTAATCACGGATTAGATTCACGTCTTTGCTGTAATAGTAAACACCGGCTGTCCAGTCTGTTGGCAATCCCCACAAGTCAATCGGCGCATCCGAGGTAAAGCGGATTTCAGCCGTCACGTCATCTCGCTCACGATAATACGCGTCAAAAGAAGAGTACTCCCAACCGGGAGCAATACCGACATAAGTCCAGTCTTCGTCAAACGCGTAATCTTTGTCAGCGCTGAGCACGTTAACCGCGGTTTCAATCGTGAATTTTTCAAAGCCGCTGTAATCCAGCTGTAATCGCGCAGCCGTTGAATCCAAACGATCAAACCCAGGTTCATCGGATAGGGTGGTACGGTTGTTCTCTAAACTAAAAGCATCGTAGCCGTTATCAATATCCATTTTGTGGATACGTGTTTTTAAAAGCCAATCTTGCCCGAGCTGAGTGTCGATACTTAAGCGTGCAGTGAACTCATCACGTTGCTCTGTATCATCGCGGTTTAGAAAAGTATTTTCGGTATAGCCATCTTGGTCAAACTGCATGAGGGATAAGCGCGCATTGCCCAACGCGCCCAAAGAGCCGCCTACAGCACCAGCCAGTGTGCTCTCAGAGTAGTTGCCCACACCGATTAGCCACTCACCACTCGTAATCTCGGTGGGTTGATTCGACTCGAGCAACACCATACCCGCTAACCCATTAACGCCAAACCGACCACTTTGCGGGCCGCGATAGACCTCCACTTGTCCGACATCGAATAATGTCGCCGCAGAGCCTAACCCCGAATAGTCAATACCATCGATAACCAAGCCTACCGATGGATTAATTGCATCAACGAATTGCGAGCGCTCGCCAATACCGCGGATCTGAATGAAACGCGCCGTACTGGAGCCACCCGAAAAATTGACGTTAGCAACTGAGTTCAACACGTCTTGCAGGTGGCGCGATGCGCGTTGCTGCATTGCATTTTCATCGACGATCGCGATGCTGCGAGTGGTCTGTGTGATGGTCTGCTTCTGAAAGTCACCGACCACCTCAATGGATTCATCAATAGTGGTTTCGTTGGTGTCTTGTGCCCAAACAGAAGTGCTGCTCAGTACACCGACCAGAAGCGCAGATAGTTTAAAACTGTTGTTATGCATGGATCATTTCCCTTATTGACTGCAAAGAAACGACCCGGTTGGATCAGTCAGAGACTGATACTGAAGGAGGTTATTCACTCATTGTATGCGAGACTTTACCATCCCTACGCCAGTATTAACCGGATCAGGTAAAAAGGGTTCGCTTTCGCATCTCAGCCTAAAAAGGCACCCCTTGGTACTCGGGCGCTAGTATAACGCCTTGTTTAAAATTGGCAAACCTAGATGAATGCCAATGCGTCACCGTGCATATTTTCCATCGGCACATCACGTGCCGTAAAATCATCACGAATGACACGAACCATTTCAAAACGTCCAGCCATATAGATCTGACATTCCGACAAATTCGATTGCTGAGCCATCACTTCATGGTGGACTAAACCAACCCCGTAAGGCCAACCCTGCGGCGCCTCTTCGAGCACAGGATGGTAAGTAAATAATGGGTGGTCGACTGCTAATGCCTGCAGTTCCTCATGCAAATAAAGATCATTCGCCGACTTTGCACCCCAATAAAAATAAACGGGTTTATCTAGGCCATCTGTCAGCAGTTTTTGCAGAATAGAGTACGTATAAGAGAAGCCCGTACCTCCGGCAATCAACACCGTATCTCCAGCACGATCGGACTTAAATACAGCCTCGCCTGCCGGTGCTTCAATCGTGAGTTCACCTTTGTCTTTTATAACATCTAACACTTCTGTCGCGTAGCTGTTATCCGGTGGCGCGCCAATATGAAGTAACCATTCTTTATGCGCAGTCGGTGCCGACGCAATGCTAAATGGGCGTTTATCACGCTCGCCCATCACCACCATTAAGTATTGGCCCGCTTCAAATTTTGTCGCCTCAGGTAAGGTCACACTGACTTCCCAGACGTGCTCTGCTAACTGACGGCTCACATGCGCTTTACAGTGCATCACTTGCGACATTTACTTCTCCAAAATATTTAATTCATCCCACAGCGAATCAACGCGCTGCTTGACTGCTTCACTCATCACGATGGGTTCACCCCACTCGCGATGGGTCTCCCCGGGCCACTTGTTCGTGGCATCCATGCCCATTTTTGAGCCCAGACCCGAAACCGGTGAAGCAAAGTCTAAATAGTCGATTGGCGTATGCTCAACCATCGTTGTATCTCGCGCTGGATCCATACGCGTTGTCATCGCCCAAATCACGTCTTTCCAATCACGCGCGTTGACATCATCGTCACATACGATGACAAACTTGGTATACATAAATTGACGTAAAAAAGACCAAACGCCCATCATTACACGCTTCGCATGACCGGGGTATTGTTTCTTCATGGTCACGACGGCCAAGCGATACGAGCACCCTTCAGGCGGCAAGTAAAAGTCGACTATTTCTGGAAATTGCTTTTGTAAAAGCGGAATAAACACTTCGTTCAATGCAACACCCAATACGGCGGGTTCATCCGGCGGACGCCCGGTATAGGTGCTGTGGTAGATAGGGTCGTTACGATGTGTAATGTGAGTCACTGTAAATACAGGGAACTCATCCACCTCGTTGTAATAACCTGTATGGTCGCCGTAAGGTCCTTCTGGCGCCATTTCGCCAGGCTCAATATAGCCTTCTAAGATCATCTCGGCGTGGGCTGGCACTTGTAAGTCATTGCTCACACTCTGAGTCACTTGTGTGCGACTATCGCGTAACAAGCCAGCAAAGGCGTATTCCGATAAACTGTCTGGAACCGGCGTAACAGCCCCCAAAATAGTCGCCGGATCAGCGCCCAAAGCGACCGACACAGGAAACCGTTTGCCCGGGTTTTGCTGACACCATTCCTGGAAGTCGAGCGCACCGCCACGATGCGACAACCAGCGCATGATGAGCTTATTTTTGCCCAGAACCTGTTGTCGATAAATACCCAAGTTCTGACGCTCTTTGTGCGGACCTCGAGTAATCGTTAAACCCCACGTAATTAACGGCGCAGCATCACCCGGCCAACAATATTGAATAGGCAACTGCGTCAAGTCAACGTCATCACCTTCGACAACCACTTCTTGGCAAGGCGCTTTTTTAATCGACTTAGGTGCCATGCTTAGCACTTTTTTGTACGTGGGTAATAGATTAAGCGCGTCTTTGAAACCTTTAGGAGGTTCAGGCTCTTTCAAAAAAGCCAGTAGCTTACCGACATCACGCAGCGCTGTGACCGATGTTTGTCCCATACCCATAGCGACACGGTCAGGCGTACCAAACAAGTTGGCAAGCACAGGAATCGAGTGACCTTTCACATTCTCAAATAACAATGCCGGCCCGCCCGCTTTTAGCGTGCGGTCGGCAATTTCTGTCATTTCTAAGTATGGATCGATCTCGTGTTGAATACGCTTGAGTTCACCTTTCCCCTCAAGCTGCTGAATAAAATCACGCAGATCTTGATATTTCATAGGTTAGCTATTGCGTTGACGCTTCATCGACTCAAAGAATTCGTCATTGGTTTTGGTCATTTGCAGACGGTCGATTAAGAATTCCATGGCCTCAACTTCACCCATCGGGTTCATAATCTTACGTAGTATCCACATCTTCTGTAGTTCGTCTTGTGAGGTTAGAAGTTCTTCACGGCGAGTACCCGAGCGATTGAAGTCGATAGCAGGGAACACACGACGTTCCGCCAGCTTACGGTTCAAATGCAACTCCATGTTACCAGTACCTTTAAACTCCTCGTAGATCACTTCATCCATCTTCGAGCCGGTATCAATCAACGCCGTCGCAATAATGGTTAAGCTACCACCTTCCTCAACATTACGCGCAGCACCAAAGAAACGCTTAGGCTTATGCAGCGCATTGGCATCAACACCACCAGTCAGGACTTTACCTGAACTAGGAATCACGGTGTTATAAGCACGCGCTAAACGCGTGATTGAATCGAGCAAGATAACCACATCTTTCTTGTGTTCAACTAGGCGCTTAGCCTTCTCAATGACCATTTCCGCAACCTGCACGTGACGGTTTGCTGGTTCATCAAACGTCGATGCAACGACTTCACCTTTTACCAAGCGATGCATCTCAGTCACTTCTTCTGGACGCTCATCAATCAGCAATACGATGAGTTCGGCTTCAGGATGATTCGCTGCTAACGACGTTGCGATGTTCTGCAGCAACATGGTTTTACCCGCTTTAGGTGGTGCAACGATAAGACCACGCTGACCTTTACCGATAGGTGCTGATAAATCGAGCACGCGTGCAGTAATGTCTTCAGTACTGCCGTTACCACGTTCAAGATGGAAGCGCTCATTCGCATGAAGAGGCGTCAGGTTTTCGAAAAGGATCTTATTACGTGAGTTTTCTGGTTTATCAAAATTAACTTCACGGATTTTTAGTAGAGCAAAGTAGCGTTCGCTGTCTTTCGGAGGACGGATCTTACCGCCAATCGTATCACCGGTGCGTAAATTAAAGCGTCGGATCTGACTCGGCGAGACATAAATGTCATCGGGTCCCGCGAGATATGAAGAATCGGCTGAGCGTAAAAAGCCAAAGCCATCTTGCAATATTTCTAGGACACCACCGCCGTATATATCCTCACCACTTTTGGCGTGCGCCTTTAAAATCGCGAAGATAATATCTTGTTTACGCAGACGAGCCATGTTTTCAAGGCCCATGCTATCGGCTAGTTCTACTAATTCGTTTACAGGTTTATTTTTAAGTTCAGTCAGATTCATAGGAGGGTTTCGAATTATCGATTCATCACAAAGTCGGTAAGGACTCGCTTAGGTTATAAGTTAGGGTTACATTAAAATTTGAAATTTGGATTCCGAGCGGTTGGAAATCGAGTCAAGAAAGACTTATTTTGCGTGCAATGACTAGCGCACATTGCCTCGATGCTCAGTTAATGAGCAAAACCTAACACCAAACTTCGGATTCGTCCAGTTTTTAGGCCATAAAAATTAAAAAACGGCGTCATGGACGCCGTTTTTTACGATCAATTAGATGTGTTGATCAAGAAACTCAGTTAACTGAGCTCGAGACAACGCACCTACTTTGGTTGCAACCACTTCACCGTTTTTGAACAACAGCAACGTGGGAATGCCACGAATACCATATTTTGGTGGAGTCTGATCGTTATGGTCTACGTTCAGCTTGCCGATGGTCAAACGACCTTCGTAGTCTTTAGAGATGTCGTCCAAAATAGGTGCGATCATCTTACATGGGCCACACCACTCGGCCCAAAAATCTACTAATACAGGTTTATCAGAATTGATGACATCCGCTTCAAAGCTGTCATCGCTAAGCTGAACAATTACGTCACTCATGTTAATCTCCGCTACTCTTTTCGCGACTAATGTGTGTATGATGATATTATTTCTGTTTTTGATTACAAGCGCAAACTGATATGCTTATAACCTATGAATAAAACACATTTAACTGAAACTCGATTCGAAACGCTGGGTTTGCATGAAAAAATCCAACAGGCACTTGCGTCTGCAGGATTCGAAAATTGTACACCCATTCAAGCACTTAGCCTACCGGTAGCGCTCGCTAATCAAGATGTTGCAGGTCAAGCCCAAACAGGCACTGGCAAAACCTTGGCATTTTTGTTGGCAACTTTCAACCGATTAATGCAATCGCAAAAATCGTCTGAGCAGGGCCCTCGAGCCATTGTTATGGCGCCGACACGTGAGCTTGCGATACAAATTGCTAACGATGCAAACATCTTAACGCAAAGCTGTGGTCTCAAAACAGCAGTCATCTATGGCGGTGAGGGTTACGAGGCACAACAACAGCAATTGGCCGACAAGCCGGACATCATCATTGGTACCACAGGTCGTATCATTGACTTCTACAAACAAAGCCTATTCCCACTCAGTAATATCGAAGTGGTGGTGCTCGATGAGGCTGACCGCATGTTCGATTTGGGCTTTATCAACGACATCCGGTATTTACTGAAAGCCATGCCAGACCCGAGTGAGCGACTCAACTTGTTGTTCTCTGCGACTTTATCTTATCGTGTGCAGGAGCTGGCGTATGAACACATGAATGCACCAACCAAAGTCGAAGTAGAGCCTCAACAAAAAACCGGTGTGCGTATTTCGGAGGAACTATTCTATCCGTCTAAGTACGACAAGATGCCGCTGTTGCTGACGTTGATTGAGGAAGACTGGCCTGATCGCGCTATTGTGTTTGCAAACACCAAGCATGGATGTGACAAGGTTCACCAATGGCTCGAAATTAACGGACATCGAGTGGGCTTGTTAACCGGCGACGTACCGCAGAAGAAGCGCCTGAAAATTTTAGATGATTTTGCCGAAGGTCATCTCGATATTTTAGTAGCCACTGATGTGGCAGCGCGTGGACTTCATATCCCAGAGGTAACCCACGTTTATAATTTCGACTTACCTGATGACTGCGAAGATTACGTACACCGTATTGGACGCACAGGTCGCGCGGGTGCGAGTGGGGCTGCCATTAGCTTAGCCTGCGAAGAGTATGTTTATAATCTACCCGCTATCGAAGATTATATCGGGCATGCTATTCCAGTAACCAAGTATGATGAGACTGCGATTTTGACGGACTTGAAACGTCCTCGAAATCAACATCGCCGTCGCCGCGGACCTCACCCTAACAATCGTAACCGCAATCGCAATAACAAGCACAGAGGTCCTAAGAACTAACATGACCTCAAATAGCCGCCGCATTGCTGCCATTGATTTAGGTTCCAACAGTTTTCACTTACTTTTAGCCGAAATGGTAACGCGCGGCGGTATTGAATCTCCTCGTATTATTAAACGCGTTAAACAAAAAGTGCGTTTAGCAGATGGCTTTGATGCCTCTCGAAATATTAGCCAACAAGGCATCGATCGCGCTAAAGCATGCCTGAGTCTGTTTCATGATGAGATCGTTCAGTTCGGCGCAGGTACCATTAAAGCCGTCGCCACAGCTGCGATGCGTCAAGCAAATAATCAAGCCGATGTATTGCAAGCGCTCGAAGCCTCATTAAAATTTCCTATTGAGATTATTACGGGCTTACGCGAGGCCGAATTAATATATGCGGGCGTGACATCAACAGCACGCAGCCGAGGCGACACGTTGGTCATTGATATTGGCGGTGCAAGTACGGAAGTGATTGCGGGCCATGATAGAACACCCAAACTATTACATAGCTTTGATATGGGCTGTGTCGTATTTCAAAATAATTATTTTCCTGAAGGTATTATCACGCGAAGTCGTATCGAATCCGCGCAAGCACAAGTGCGAAATCAACTCAGCCACTACCAAGACGCCTTTAAACGCCTTGGTTGGACACGCGTCATAGGTGCATCGGGCACGTTCAGAGCAGTGTACGAAATCGCTCAGGCAAACCAGCATGATCGGATCGACGGCCAGTACCTCTCTGACCTAGTTTCACAATGCGTCCAAGCAGGCACAGTGAACAACTTAAAGCTGTTCGGTCTACGCGACGATCGCAAGCCTATCTTTTTGGGCGGGTTAGTGATTCTGGCCACACTTGTGGAGCAGCTAGGTATTCACGCCATTGAGATAACCAATGGCGCTTTACGAGAAGGCTTGCTGGCTGAGATTAGTCAGCCAAATGAACAATTAGCGCTGCGCTAATTCGCGCGCAATTTGTTTAGCGAAGTAGGTGAGAATGCCATCGGCTCCTGCGCGCTTAAATGCGAGCAAACTTTCATGCACGACATCGTTTGCTAACCAACCGTTTTCAATCGCAGCCTGCAACATCGCGTATTCACCGCTCACCTGATAAGCAAATGTCGGTACCTTAAACTGGTCTTTCACTTCTCGAACAATATCCAGGTACGGCATACCGGGTTTGACCATTACCATGTCAGCACCCTCTTCGATATCTAGGGCAATCTCATGCAACGCTTCAAGACGGTTGGCCGGGTCCATTTGGTAGGTTTTCTTGTCACCACCTTTAAGGTTACCCGCTGATCCCACTGCATCCCGGAAAGGCCCATAAAATGCACTGGCGTATTTCGCTGAATAAGCCATGATTTGTGTGTTCGAGAAACCCTCACGCTCTAGCGCGTCGCGGATAGCACCAATTCGTCCATCCATCATGTCTGAGGGCGCGACCATGTCAGCGCCTGCCCGTGCATGCGACAACGCTTGTTTGACCAATACGTCAGTGGTGATGTCATTCAATACGTAACCCGACTCGTCGATAATGCCATCTTGCCCATGAATGGTAAACGGATCGAGTGCGACATCGGTCATCACACCTAACTGTGGGAATTTGGCTTTAATTGCGCGTACTGCGCGCTGAGCAAGACCATCGTCGTCATATGCAGCCTCAGCCATTTCTGACTTTGCTGACGCGGGCGTAACGGGAAATAACGCCACCAGTGGAACCCCAAGCTCTACCAGTTCAGCGCATTCATCAAGCAACAAGTCAATGGACTTACGTTCCACACCGGGCATCGAGGGCACTGCTTCGCGTTGCTGCTCTCCCTCTAAAACAAACACGGGATAAATTAAGTCATTTACCGTGAGCGAGTTCTCTGCGACCAACCGGCGTCTAAAATCAGATACGCGATTGCGGCGCATACGCGTGCGTGGAAAATTGCCATTCGTCGACATGACGGTTACTCCTCAATGGACGTTGTTACAACTTGATCGCGGCCCTCGCGCTTGGCTTTGTATAGCGCCGAGTCTGCCGCAGTAAATAAATCATGCACACTATGATCGCGCGTATTATCTATCGCTGCAACTCCAGCGCTGATAGTAATTGAGTGTTCACCGTCACGTGTCGAGAACACACACTGTCGTATATGAGCTACCAACTTCTCTGCAAACGCGACACCGTTTGTTAAATCGGTCTCCGCAAGAATGAACGCAAACTCCTCGCCACCATAGCGACACACCGCATCAGTCGGACGCCGAGCTTGTTTGCATAACTCTTTACTTATTGCCTGTAGAATGTCATCACCTACACCGTGCCCATAGGTGTCATTGACCGCCTTAAAACGATCGATATCGACCATGATTAAACACATCGGTTTTTGATTACGGCGACTGCGACGGTATTCACGCTCTAATTGCTGATTAAAATAACGGCGATTATTCAGTCCAGTCAGCGGATCCTCTAAGTTGCGTTGTTCAAGCTCGTTATTCACCTCTTGTAATTCTTTTAAGGTAATTTCCAGCTCGAAGGTGCGCTCCTCTACACGCGTTTCAAGCTCTTCATTATAGCGTTGTTGAGCGAGCAACCTTTCACGTCTCTGCTCGTTGTAGCGCACGGCAAGCACCCAAGACAGCAGCAGGATTTCGAGTGCAGAACCGAGCATAATGGCGTGACGCTGGATAAACATACTGTCGATTATGCCAAGGTATCCGAGTGAATTAACCATCACAGAGAGTAGTAGAGCCCCCCAAGCAATCGTAAACATGCGTGCATAAACGAGGCCTTTTTTCCACAAGTACACGCCAATTATTAGCAAGTAGAGACAACCGGGTACAGCCAACGCAAGCAGTGCATGAATGCCTACCTGATAACTGCTAAAGGCACCTATAGCCAGGCTGAGTATTGCGAGTCCAGCCATAATGAATAACCCTCTTGCGAGGGTACGGCGATAATTTTTCAGACGTAATAGTTGATAAGCAAACAGGGCAGCCATCAACAATGTCAAACTACCAAATATCGGTATTCCTTTATCTTGTAGATACAACCAATCGGGCCATAAATAGCGGAACCCGAGACCATCGAGACTCAGCATCAAGCCGCCAAAAAAAATTGTGTACAAGGAATATATGCCGAACTCTGGCTCACGCGAAGCAAGAAAACCGAATAAATTGTACACCGTCATACAAAACAGTAAGCCAAAATACAGGCCTTCTATAAGACGACGTTGTAGCTTGGCATCAAAAAAATCGGTCTCGGACATCAATGCGACTGGCACACGCATGGAGCTTGAGGTTGTTACCTCAATGAAGAATTCACCTTGTTGAGCTTCCGCAATAGGGATAGCAAAGTCCGAGATTAATATCGGCCGTTCAAAGTAGGGCTGCTTATCCCCTAGTTGATACTCAACCAGCTCCGAACGCGTGCGCCAATAAATGTGAATGGCGTCGAGTAGAGGGTAGGCAATATATAGGACCCGATCATAATCTGCTTCATCGATACTGAACTTAAGCCAGTAATGTTCATCGGTATAGCCAAATGAGCCTCGCGCGCCACTCAGCTTCTGCCAATCGGAGTCAGAACGTGCCTCAACATCCGTTAACGTTAAAGCAGCCGGCGTACTGAAGTACTTAATATCTAATATTTCTGAACTGCGCCTCTGATCCATCGTTAGCGATGAAAAAGCGAACCATAGGATGGTCGCGGCAATAACAACTAAGAAAACAACGATCGAGGACCAGCGACTCATGCTTGACTCAACATCTTGTCGCGGTTAAACAGGCGGTGTGCATTAGCGGTAGTCAACTTTGCGACGTCAGCCACGCTTAAATCCCAATGCGTAGCTAAGACCTCGCCAATATAAGGTACGAACGCGGGCTCATTATCGCGAGGCCGTGGACGAATATTCCGAGGTAGTAGAAAAGGCGCATCAGTCTCAAGTACTGTCCTTTGTTTCGGAAGCCACGGTAATGCTGTCAATAATTCATGGTTTCTGCGCTCGTCGCACAACCAGCCCGTTAGACCAAACCAATGTTCACGTTCATTATAAGCATCTGCGGCGATGCGCCCACCCGTAAAACAATGGGTTAAACGCGGTAATCCAGGGGAAGCATAACGATCGAGTATACTCAGCTGTTCTTTAAGCGCTTCGCGCTCGTGCAGATAAAGCGGAAGATTGAGCTCATTAGCAACTTCAATTTGCTCAATAAAAACACGCTGCTGATTCGTTGGACTCGAGAAATTTCGATTAAAATCAAGGCCACACTCACCTATGGCTTTAACATAAGGCGACTGAGCTAATTGTAAAAGCTGTTGTTGTAAGTCATGGGGCGCGTCATCAGCATCGTGCGGGTGAACCCCTACCGTCATATGTAATGAGTCAGGAAAACGCTGGCATAACTCCAGTGCTGATTGAGCCTCACGTAAATTGGTGGCTATCACAAGCTGGTTAAGGACACCTGCATTCTGCGCCCTTTCGATGACTGATTCAAGTTGGCGATCAAGTCGAGCGTGTGTCAGATTCACGCCCGCATCAAACCATTCCATAGAGCCCACTTTAATTTAATTATCGTTCAATTTGGGTTTATACCAGCTTCCAATAATAAGACCAAGCTCAAACAATAGCCACATTGGTATCGCCATTAGCGTTTGTGAGATAACGTCTGGGGGTGTCAACAACATACCGATGGTGAAAGCCGCAACAATAACGTAAGGTCTTTTCTTACGTAAACTCGCTGGGTTGGTAACACCAGACCATATCAGAAGCACGATAGCTACCGGTGTCTCGAAGGCGATACCAAAGGCAATAAATATTGCTAGAACGAAGTCGAGATAATTTGAGATATCCGTAGCAACCTGAATGTCGTCAGGGGCGGCTGCCATAAAAAAACTCATTGCTAATGGCAACACAACGAAGTACGCAAACGCGATACCGAGATAGAACAGCAATGTACTACTGGCTAATAATGGCACGACAAAACGCTTTTCCTTTTTGTACAGCCCTGGCGCAATGAAGGCCCATATTTGCCATAAAATAATAGGCACTGCTAACGCGAACGCGACGACAAAAGTCAGCTTGAAAGGCGTGAAGAAAGGTGCCGCGACATTAGTCGCGATCATCTGCGAACCCTCTGGCAAGTACCGAATGAGCGGGTCAGCCAGTAAACGATATAGGTCATTAGCAAAATAAGCTAACGCAGCAAACACGACCACCACTGCGATGACAGCTCTGAGCAAGCGTTTGCGAAGTTCGATCAGGTGACTAAGGAGGGGCGAATCAGTCATGCTTTTTAGGCTCAGAGTCAGATTCTTCTGCCGCTTGGTAAGGGCGCTGAACGTCGGCTGCGGCATTTTGTAACTCAACGATTGAGCGCTGTAACTCAGGACTCAATTCGTGAAAGTCTTTGCCTTCTTGTTCGAACTTTCGCAAATGCTCATGTAACTCTTTAACTCTGAGTTCATGATCAAGTTCATTTTGTACGTTTTGAGAGAACGCCTTCACTTTTGCCATGCCGCGCTGAACGCCGCGCAAAGCTGATGGCAAGCGCTCGGGTCCCAGCACTAATAGGCCGACCACGATAATGACCAGCAACTCCCAAAATCCAATATCGAACATAAAAAATTAGGCGTTCTTATCTTTCTCGGATTCGCTGGTTGTGCTGTCCGCTTGTTTGTTTTGATTCAGGTTTTTAGTTGGCTCATCGTCTTCGTTTGCGTCTTCATCCTTTTTAGAGTCGTCGCTCACTGACTTTTTAAAGCCGCGCACAGCACTGCCAACGTCTGAACCGAGATTTCGTAGGCGCTTACTACCAAAAAGTAGCACGATAATGAGTAATAAAATCAGTAATTGCCAAGGACCTGGACTCATAATTCACCTATTCCTTTGTCTTAATTTGAGGGCGCGCGCGCCACGCTTTTAATCCAACCATTACGGTAAGTATACCAGAACCAAGCGCCCAAGCAGCAGTACCTTGGCTAATTAACCATACCGAACTGACAACCCCGCTTGCCGTCAAAATAGTCCAAAACTGACTGGTGGCCGCTTGCTGTTGCGTCATTAATTGCTCAACGCGGTGTCGTTCCAGTTGCTCTTGAATACGTTGTTGAGAGCGCAGCCCATCGTACAATAGGTTCGGAAGCTCCGGCAGTTTCTCAGCCCAATAAGGCGCGTTTTCCTTCACTGAGCGCACCACCGCTCGCCATCCTAGTTGCTCATTCATCCAACGCTCTAAAAACGGTTTAGCGGTCTTCCATAAATCCAATTCAGGATACAACTGGCGACCTAACCCCTCGATATATAGTAAGGTCTTTTGTAAAAGTACCAACTGGGGTTGTACTTCCATCTGAAACCGACGGGCGGTATTAAAAAGATTAACTAGCACATGCCCGAATGAAATCTCCGCGAGAGGTTTTTCGAATATGGGTTCGCACACCGTTCGGATCGCTGATTCAAATTCTTCGATATTTGTTTCTCGTGGCACCCACCCCGAATCCACATGAAGCTCAGCCACTTTACGGTAATCGCGATTAAAAAAGGCGAGGAAGTTTTCCGCTAAGTAACGTTTATCTTCACGATTGAGGGTGCCGACGATACCAAAATCAATACCGATGTACCGAGGATACGTCGGGTCATCCTTGGCGACAAAAATATTGCCTGGATGCATATCCGCGTGAAAGAAGCTATCGCGAAACACTTGTGTGAAGAACACTTCGACTCCACGCTCGGCTAACTTTTTCATATCCACGCCGCGTGCCTTCAACATATCGACTTCGCTGACAGGGATCCCGTCGATACGCTCCATTACCATCACGTTTTTACGACTTAAATCGCTGTAAACCGTGGGGATATAAAGTAACTCAGAGTCCTCAAAGTTGCGCTTTAACTGAATAGCGTTGGCTGCTTCACGCAACAAATCTAATTCATCCAATAACGTCTTACGATATTCTCGTACCACTTCTTTCGGTTTTAATCGACGTCCATCGGGCAAATGCCGCGCTAATACGGCAGCAAGCGACTCCATCAGCTCCAAGTCAGCGTTAATCGTCTCACGTATGTCTGGACGAATCACCTTAATGACGATGTCTTTGAGCTCACCATCTTTTTGTTTTAGCTTAGCGGTATGTACTTGTGCAATCGATGCAGACGCTAATGGCTTAACCGCAAAGTCTTGAAACAACTCACCGATATGCTCAATATCCAACGACTTTTCAATGATACGTTGCGCTGCATGGCCATCGAATGGCGCCACCCGATCTTGCAGATAGGCCAGTTCTAATGCGATATCAGGGGGGAGTAAGTCACGCCGAGTGGATAACATTTGACCGAACTTAACCCAGACAGGGCCCAGCGATTCCAGTGCTAAACGCAAACGTTCGCCAGCAGATTTTTCTTTATGCTTATTAGGCCACCAAAACATCATATGGCGCCCAAAACGCAGATACCACGGTAGCCAACGTGCCGGAATTAAGTCATCCAAACCGTAATTTAAAAAGGTTTTTGCAATGCGATATATACGTTTACTGCGCATGCTGGGTCTCTACTTTAATTTTCGCTGAAGTCGCTCAATTTGCGCACGCAAAGCCTGCACATCGTCTTTAAATAATTCGAATTCCAAACGGTTAGGAAGCACTTGCTTTTCTTCTGTGAGCACACCTTTGAGCCAACGTTGACGCATTTCACTTTGTTGCTGAAAGCGCTCACGACTCTGTTTAAATAGGGCGCTGATACGGTGCGCCATACCGTCACCGAGTTTCTCCGCTAGTTTGGCTTCCCAATCAATATCCAGCGCTTTAACCAAATTAACCAATTGCTGCGCTAGCATGGGGTCGCCATCAATATCCAGTTTATCGGCTTTGATAAGGCGTGTAAGATTAGCCGTATCGCTTAACTCCGGTAACACGCCGAGTTCCGTTCTGACATGGCAATCCAATTCACCGCCATCATCAACAGAGCTTAAGTTGAGTCCGTCGGTGTGCACAGCGATATTGATATCAAAGGGTAGCTCTTTGAAGCTAAATCGAAAATGCTTACCCGCCAACTGATTTAATCGCTCGGTTGAATTCGGGTCCTGCTGCAACAGTGCATTGATAGTGCGCTCAAGCACCATCCACGGAATCAATTGCCAAATCATTAAAATTTGTATCCTCGATGAAGTGCGACAATACCGCCCGTCAAGTTTTGATAGTCGACGTTTTCATAGCCTGCTTCTGACATCATCTGTTTCAGTGTCTCTTGATCAGGATGCATACGAATCGACTCAGCCAAATACTGGTAACTATCTGCATCGTTGGCCACCAACTGGCCCATTTTGGGCAGAATATTAAATGAGTAAAAGTCGTAAAGCTGATTCAGCGTCGCTGTTGTTGGCTTGGAAAACTCTAAGATCAGTAAACGACCGCCTGGCTTCAATACCCGTAACATTGATCGTAAAGCAGCTGGCTTATCCGTCACATTTCGCAAACCAAAAGCAATAGTCACAATATCAAAGCTATTATCAGCAAAAGGCAGGTTTTCTGCGTCTGCTTGTACACAATTTACGTTACCAACTATCCCTTTATCGCGTAATTTGTCACGTCCGACCTTTAACATAGCATCGTTAATGTCAGCCAACACAACCTCGCCGGTATCTCCGACACGACGCGAGAACTGTGCCGTTAAATCGCCCGTGCCACCGGCGATATCGAGCACTTTCATGCCTTTACGTACACCACTGCAGTCTATGGTATAGCGTTTCCAAACACGGTGGATCCCCATCGACATGAGGTCATTCATAACATCATACTTGGCTGCCACTGAGTTAAATACATTGGCAACGAGGCCCTTTTTCGCATCCTTTGGCACGCGCTGGTAGCCAAAGTCGATTCCATCTTCGTGTTTATCTGACATAATTTTTCCTAACAACTTTTTACCCTATTGTACGGGCGTCACTGCTGTAATACTACACCTGCGCGTAATGATCTCGCCGCGGTAACCAGCGCGCAATCAACGCATTGACAGTATTGGGATAATCCCTGATAAGTTCCTCTGCAACCGCTTGAGCCTCAGGTATCAACACCTCATCACGTTCAATGTCGGCGACTTTCATCTGAGTCAGTCCGGTTTGACGCTGCCCAAGTAATTCGCCATATCCGCGGATCTCCATATCGCGCTGTGCGATAACAAAACCATCATTACTGTCTCTAAGTACGGATAAACGCTCTGTTGCGGTTCTCGATAACGGCGTTTTGTACAATAAAACGCAATGACTGGCGACCGAACCCCGTCCGACACGTCCTCGTAATTGATGCAACTGGGCTAATCCAAGCCGCTCTGGGTTCTCAATAATCATCAAGGATGCATTGGGTACATCAACGCCCACCTCAATCACCGTTGTGGCGACCAATAAATCGACGTCACCACTTTTAAAGCGTGACATCACTGCTTCCTTTTGGTCGGCTTTCATTCGTCCATGCACGAGCCCTATCGTCAACCCATCAAGCTGTTCTTGTAACTCCGTTGCAGTGTCCTCAGCCGCCTGACATTCCAATACCTCAGATTCCTCAATCAAAGTACAGACCCAATAAGCTTGTCGACCTTCGTGAGTACACACGTCGCGTACACGCTCGATCACCTGATCACGTCGTGTGTCTGGGATGGCCACTGTTGTGATCGGCGTGCGCCCCGGTGGTAACTCGTCAATCACTGAAGTAGCTAAGTCAGCATAAGCAGTCATCGCCAGCGTTCGCGGAATCGGTGTGGCTGTCATAATTAATTGATGCGGTTGAAAGCCCGCTTGTACACCTTTCTCTCGTAATTGTAACCGCTGATGCACACCAAAACGGTGCTGTTCATCAATAATAACTAACGCGAGTGAGTGATAGTGTACATCGGCTTGAAACAATGCATGAGTTCCCACAATGAGCTGAACGCTCCCGTTCGCAAGCTGCTCTAACGTGTGTTGACGCGCCTTACCCTTGCTGCGACCACTCAACCAGGCGACTTCAATACCCAGGGGGGCAAACCATTGCTCAAACGTCAGCGCGTGTTGTTCTGAGAGAATTTCTGTGGGCGCCATAATCGCCACTTGATGACCTTGTTCGATAGCGGCTAATGCGGCAAGCGCCGCCACAAGCGTTTTTCCCGATCCCACATCACCTTGGACAAGACGCATCATCGGCTGATTCTGCGCGAGGTCCGCATGAATCTCACTCAATACGCGCTGCTGAGCAGACGTCGGCTTAAACGGCAGTTGTTGTAAAAATTCACTTTGTAAGCGTGGCTCCGCATTCAGCGCATGTGCACGCTCTTGCTGACGTTTTTCGCGTAACTGCAACAAACTAACCTGATGAGCAATCAATTCCTCCATTGCTAACCGCTGTTGTGCAGGATGTGACCCCTGTTCAAGTTGTGCGAGACCGACATCCTTGGGTGGGTTATGCAGTGTTTTGAGTGCCTCGACCAAAGATAGATCGTGGGGCTGAAGGGACTCAGGCAATAACTCAGGCAGCGCTCGTCCGGTCACATAAGAGAGCGCTTGGTCAATAATCTTACGCAAAGATGCCTGATACACGCCCTCAGTGGTGGGGTAGATAGGCGTCAGCGTCTCGGGCAACTCAATCGCGTCGGATGAAGAAAGTACACGATATTCGGGATGAATCACTTCAAGACCGCTAAGCCCCGCCCGCACTTCGCCAAAGACTAATAACGAGGTGCCAGCACTGAACTGCTTTAGTTGCGCGGCGCTAAACTGGAAAAAGCGCAATGTCATGGTGCCGGTCTCGTCTCGCACTCGGCACACCAACATACGCTTGCGACCATATTTAATGTCCGCATTATCGACGGTTACCTGAAAGTGACCTGCCACCCCAGGACGCGCATAAGCAATTCGGTAAATCTGTGTGCGATCCTCATACCGTGCAGGTAGATGAAAGATCGCATCATTGACCGTCACCAAGCCCAGCTTTTCCAACTTCTTAGCGACTTTATCGCCGACCCCTTTGAGCGTGGTCAGTGGAATTTTGCTGAGAGGCTGCATTGACTAAGCTCGCTTTTTAGCTGCGCGCATGGCTAACCACCACTCGTCATCCGCGACAATTTGCCCGTATTCATCTAGTGGTGGATACGGTAGTCCCTTGCGTTTGCAGGCTTTGGCGTAAATTGGGTGGCCCCCTTCAAACAATACGCGGTGCTGTTCGGCATCACTTAAGCGCATAGCGTCATACATGCCCGCTTGCTCTCGCTGACGCTGTGCCTCGTAAAGCATCACTGCACCTGCGACTGAGACATTCAGCGACTGCACCATACCCACCATTGGAATCTTAACGTGATGATCGGCAATTTTCAGCGCCTCTTCCGTCGCACCGTGTTTTTCCTGACCTAACAAGATTGCGGTGGGCTGGGTGTAATCGATTTCACGAAAATCCACCGCTTGATCAGACAAGTGAGTCACCACGACTTGCATACCTTGTTGCTTTATTTGCTCTACCGCAGGGTTTAACTGGCTATGATGATGCACGTTAACCCAATTTTGACTACCCAAAGCAGTACCACCGGACACGCGCATTTTGCTGCTCAGCCATATGGCATGCATTTCATGGACGCCCACCGCGTCCGCAGTACGCACTACCGCCGATAAGTTATGGTGCTTATGCACGCCTTCCATGACGACAGTTAAGTCGGGCTGACGAAACGCCAGCATTTCGGTAATGCGTTGATAACGTTCTGGACTCATTGATAGCCTTTAACTTCTGTGCTTTCTTACTACATCGTAAATATCAGTACGACGATCTTTTTTATTAGTCACTGAACCTTCGTGATGCAGATAACGCAGCTCATCTAAATTCAAATCTGAGAACATTAACATTTCTGTATTCGGAGTCGTCTCTGACATCACCGCATCGTGTGGGAAGGCAAAGTCTGACGGCGAAAACACAGCAGACTGCGCATATTGTACGTCTAAACTTTCCACCTCAGGTAAGTTACCAACACTGCCACAAATCACTACGTAACACTCGTTTTCAACGGCACGTGCTTGTGCACAGTGTCGAACTCGCAGATACGCGTTCCGTGTATCGGTCCAAAAGGGCACAAACAGGATCTCAAGTCCCTCTTCAGCCATAATGCGACCCAACTCAGGGAATTCGACATCGTAACAAATCAAAATACCGACACGCCCTGCATCGGTATCGAATACGCGCACATCATCGCCGCCTTCAATGACCCAGTCGCGCTTCTCGTGCGGAGTGATATGCAGTTTACGCTGCTCTTCAACTGAGCCATCGCGACGACATAAGTACGATACGTTGTAGATACTGTCGCCCTCTTGTAACGGCATTGAACCCGTGATGATGTTTACATTGTAACTGACGGCCATTTGCGACATTTCGCGTTTAAATCGCTCGGTAAAACCGGCGAGAAAACGAATGGCATTCATCTGTTGGCTCTGATCGGTCAACCCCATCAGCGGCGCGTTAAAAAATTCCGGAAGCACCGCAAAGTCACTCTGGTAGCTCGAAAGCGCATCAACAAAGTACTCCACTTGCTGAAGAAGCTCATCAACAGACTCGACTGATCGCATTTGCCACTGCACGGCACCGACACGCACATTTTGAACGCGCGTATTCAGCATATTTGTTGACGGATCGTAGAGGAAGTTATTCCACTCCAATAACGTGGCAAAACCACGCGAACGCTCGTCCTCAGGTAAGTACTTCCCGAGCAAGCGCTTCACACTAAAGTCGTTCGCTAACTGGAAAGTCAGGATCGGATCATAGATTTCACGACGTTGTACTTTGTCTAAGTACTGAGACGGAGACAGATCGTTTGAGTACTTGTGGTAATTAACGATACGCCCACCGGCAAGAATAGCGCGCAGGTTTTTCTGGCGACACAGTTCTTTACGAGCATCATAGAGACGGCGGCCTAGACGGTAGCCGCGATAGTCTGGATGAATCAGCACATCCAGGCCATACAATGCATCGCCCTTCTTATCATTAAGAATGGCTTCGCGATGCCCAATCAAATCATCGTAAGTGTGCGGGTTCGAAAATTTGTTATAGGCCACTTTCACGGTCAACGCCACACCAATAATGCGACCATTATCTTCGAGGCAAAACTGTCCTTCGGCGAAGTCTTTGATCAACTTCTCGATGGTAAAACGGCTCCACGCACCACCGATATCGGTGTAGATGGCATCCATTAACTCTTTTAACTGCTCGTAATCATCTAATCGGAGATTACGAATCTGAAGATGCAATTCTTCTGGGCTCATACTTGCCTCTTTACGCCAATTACTATACGAGTAGTGTACACGGTTTTTAATAAAGGTTGCATCACATCAGTTAGCTATATAAACTTCTGGACGTCCAAATAAAAATACCGAATTACCATAAGGGTCACTTATGTCGTCACAAATTCCTGCGCAACCCGCTAGCGCTAAGGCGTTGTTGCCACTTGCTTTGTTCCTCGCGCTGTTTTTAGGAACAGGTATTTATTTTCAGTCAGAGGGTGTGGAATACGCCTTTTATCAACTACCAAGCCCCGTCGCCATTTTGCCTGCGATCGCGTTAGGCATTTTGCTAAGCAAACAAGCATTCGAGGAGCGTATCGCCACCTTTGTCGCGGGCGTGGGTGACAGCAACATTGTCACCATGTGCATGATCTATTTATTAGCCGGTGCGTTTTCTACCGTTGCGGAGGCAACCGGTGGTGTTGATGCCATGGTGGCCCTTGGTTTAGGTATTATCCCAGCTTCATTTCTCTTACCGGGCCTATTTATTATTGCGGGCGTGATCTCGACCGCGATGGGTACTTCGATGGGCACCTTGGCTGCCCTTGCCCCGGTCGCCCTCGGTATTGGTGAAGCAACCGATATCAGTTTGCCGCTACTGGCGGGGGTATTGGTCAGTGGCGCCATGTTCGGTGATAACCTCTCAATCATTTCCGATACTACAATCGCAGCCACCCGTACCCAAGGCTGTAGTATGCGAGATAAGTTTAAAGCGAATCTAAAAATATCGATTCCCGCCGCAATTATTACAATGCTTTGGTTAGTGAGTTACGACACCAGTAACGCGCCTTTGAACATTCCTGAAGCCAACCTATGGTTATGTATTCCCTACTTCGCCATCATTGTGCTAGCAGTAATGGGCTTAAATGTATTTGCGGTGTTAGGTCTCGGTATCGTATTGGCTGCTGCGTTTGGCATGGTTGCGGTAGATTACCAATGGGTGAAGTTTAGTCAGGATATCTACGATGGCTTTTCATCAATGCAGGAAATATTTTTGCTGTCGTTGCTGATAGGCGGGCTTTCGGGCTTGATCCGTCAGCAGGGCGGTTTGGCTTTCCTTGCCAAGGCCGTTGAAGCGGTCACCAGCCGTTTAAGCAAGCATAAACAGCGTTCTTCTGCGCTTGGCGTCGCTGGCCTTACGTCACTTACAAACCTGTGTGTCGCGAACAACACGGTGAGTATTTTACTTGCGGGAGAAGTCAGTGCTCGCTTAGCTAAAAAAGGTAATTTAGCAGCACGCCAAAGCGCCAGCCTATTAGATATCTTTGCCTGTGTTGTACAGGGCGTATTGCCTTATGGCGCGCAGGCATTACTGATGGGGGCGAGTTTCGGTATTTCCCCATTGTCGGTAAGTATCCATACCGGCTATTGCTTTATCTTAGGTGCAGTCGCTTTAGTGATTATTGTTTGGCGCAAGCCACTTGAGGATCGTATACCGGAGCAAACAGAAGCGGTCACTTAGACCGCTTCTATCAAAAATTAATTGGTGCTTGGTAATTCGAGAATACCGTCGATTTCAATCTGAGCACCTTTTGGCAGCTGCTTCACACCAATAGCCGCGCGCGCTGGGTAAGGTTTGCTGAAGTGGCGAGCCATGACTTCATTGACGATGGCAAACTCACCTAAATCAGTTAAGTAGATTTGTACTTTGACCATATCCTGAAGCTCGCCCCCGGCGGCTTCACACACCGCTGCTAAGTTCTTAAACACTTGCTCGGCTTGATGTTGAAAGTCCTCAGATACCAACTCCATGGTTTCAGGATCAAGCGGAATCTGACCCGAAAGATAGACTGTGGTACCGATTTTTACCGCTTGCGAGTATGTGCCAATCGCCGCGGGCGCTTTATCTGTTGCAATGATTACCTTAGACATTTTACTTCCTTAAGCGCGTCACGCGCTGTACATCAGGCATCTTACGAATATGACGAATCACATCAGCGAGATGCTTTCTATTTTTAATAGTCAGTGCCACATCAATAAAATAAATGTTGGCATCGATTTCTTCAGTTTTGAGACCATCGATATTACAACCTGTCGTCGCAATAGCTGAAGTCAGCTTAGCCAGTGCGCCCTGATGGTTGATAATCTCGATTCTAATCTCGGAAATAAACTCGGCTTCTGGATTATTATCCCACTCCACTGGGAAGTAACGCCCCGGCTCATCTTCATGACCACGAACGTTTTTACATTCACGTCGGTGAATCACCAGCCCTTTCCCAGGACTGACATGAGCAATAATGTCGTCGCCAGGAATCGGGCGACAGCACTTAGCAAAACTGACTAACAACCCTTCAGCACCTTTGATCGACAAACTCTTACGGTTCAAGCTTTCATCTTTCAGTGGTTGCAATTCGCCCATGAGTCTTTTTGCAACAGCGAGCGACATCAGGTTGCCCAAACCGATTTGCTTCAATAGTTCACCACGTGTTTCTAATTTCAATTCAGCAATTACACGTTCAAACTCTGAATTAGGAATTTCATCATAGCTCAGAGAGCCTAACGCGGAGCGCAGCAAACGCTCGCCCAGATGCTCGGCCTCGGAAGCTTCTTGCCCTTTTAAAAATTGACGGATTTTAGCGCGCGCTTTTCCAGTAACTACAAAGTTAAGCCATGCAATGTTGGGGCGTGAGCCAGGAACGGTCTTAACCTCGACGGTTTGCCCCGTCTCTAACGGTTTACTCAGTGAGTAAGTACGATGATTAACACGAGCACCCACGCACGTATTGCCCACATCCGTATGTACTGCGTACGCGAAGTCGACGGCAGTGGCGCCTTGAGGTAACTCGACGATGCGCCCATCTGGGGTAAACACATAGATTTCGTCGGGGAACAAATCCGACTTAACATTTTCAATAAACTCGAACGAGCTGCCTGCGCTTTGTTGCAGCTCCAATAAACTTTGCATCCATTTACGCGCTCTTACCTGCGCCGTGGTGCCCGAGTCATCATTATTTTTATAAAGCCAGTGTGCAGCTACCCCGCGATCTGCCATCAAGTCCATTTCTTCCGTGCGAATTTGAATCTCGACAGGAACGCCATGCGGCCCCTTTAGCGATGTATGCAGGGACTGATAACCGTTTGATTTAGGAATCGCAATATAGTCCTTAAAGCGTGTTTCAATCGGTTTGTATAAGTTATGCAGCGCGCCTAACACGCGATAACAGGTATCCACCGAATCAACAATGACGCGAAAAGCATAGATATCCATCACCTGATTAAACCGCAGCTCTTTGTTCAACATCTTGCGGTAAATGCTGTGCAAGTGCTTCTCACGCCCCATCACTCGTGCGCTAATACTATTCCCTTCGAGTCTGGCATGGATTTCATGTTGAACCCGTTCCATAAATTCGCGACGGTTACCGCGCGCTTTTTTAACTTCAGACTCCAGTAGCTTGGCACGCCAAGGGAACAGCGCCCAAAAGCCCAGCCGTTCAAGCTCATTCTTAACATCGTGAATACCCAGCCTATGCGCGAGTGGGGCATAAATTTCTAATGTCTCGCGGGCAATCCTACGACGCTTGTCAGGCCGCAAGTGCTGTATTGTTCGCATGTTATGCGTACGGTCGGCTAGCTTAATCAAAATGACACGAATATCCTGCGTCATCGCCATGATCATTTTACGATAGTTCTCGGCTTGCGCTTCTTCCTTAGAGTTGAATTGCAACTTATCGAGTTTAGAAACCCCTTCGACCAATGCAGCGACGGTCGAGCCGAACATTTCGGCAAGGTCCTCCTCCTTGATCTCGGTATCTTCAATGACATCGTGTAACAGCGCTGCCATCAGGGTTTCGTGGTCAAGGCGCATATCCGCGAGTAAGCTGGCAACCGCAACAGGGTGAGTTATATAAGGTTCACCGCTACTACGCTTCTGACTACTGTGGGCATCCTTGGCCACTTTAAAGGCATGTTCAACACGATCAACTTGATCGCTTGGCAAATACTCACTTATTTGATTTTTCAGGCCTTCAAATAAATACACCGAAAGACTCCATTTGTGGGCGATTAGGCAAAGTTTCTGCTACGGTAACTACCGATACTTACTGACAGCATAAGAGCAAAAGACAAAAAAGCCAACGGAATACACCGTTGGCTTTTAGTATGAGTGCGAACTCATCCTGCTAAAGGGCGAGCCCTTTAGCTAATAATTAGCTTATTCTACGCGACGCAACGCATCAACTGCGCGCATTTCTTCGGCGTCTGCTTCTTGCTGCGCCGCACGCTCTTCTGCATCCAAGCGATCAGCATCAATTTTACCCTGCTCGATCTCGCGTAAAGCGATAACCGTGGGTTTCTCGTTTTTTGTTTCAACCAATGGATCTTTGCCTTGGACTGACAGCTGACGCGCTCGGCGTGCAGCAAGCAAGATCAAATCAAAACGGTTACCTACGCGGTCAACAGCGTCTTCTACAGTTACGCGAGCCATGCTCTACTCTCCATCCAACCTGAGTGAAATTCTTCGAAAGGCTAATAATTATACGGAAATAAGCGCAATTAGCCAAGTAATTCGTTTATCACAGCTTTGTGACGTTCTTGCTGCACAGCCATTGCATTACGCTGGGCTAAAACAATGTGTTCAAGCTGCGCTAACGACTCGTCAAAATTATCATTCACCAACAAGTAATCAAATTCATGATAGTGAGACATTTCTGCTTGAGCCTTTGCCATCCGCTTACTTATGACTTCATCACTGTCTTGTCCACGGCGCCTAAGGCGCTGCTCTAAAGTCGCTAGACACGGCGGCATAATAAAAATAGAGCAGGTGTCAGGATGGTGTTCACGCACTTGCTGCGCGCCCTGCCAGTCAATATCAAGGAAAATATCGATGCCTGCTGCCAAGCCTTCCTCTATCACTTTTTTTGAAGTGCCATAGTAGTTATCAAAGACTTTTGCCCACTCATAAAACTCACCTTTCTCGATTCTTTCCTCAAATCCTGACACCGATAAAAAGTGATAGTGCACGCCGTCATGTTCGCCTGGACGGGGCTCTCGGGTGGTGCAAGAGACCGAAACCTGCATTGAACCATCATTATGCTTATTCAACAAAGCGCCGATCAGGCTCGATTTGCCTGCGCCGCTTGGCGCTGCAATAATAAATAAATTGCCAGTGTGATTTGCCATAAAAAACACAGTACCTTGCTTTATATGGGGAGCAAGAATAACACGGGCAGCGAGATTTGGAAAAAGTTAACATTCACTCTTTATGCCGAAATCAGTATCATAAACGCTTTTAAATAATGCCAAGGACGCCATGAGCATCACACAGCAAGGCAATACACGTGTTTGGTTTGCGATTCTCCTATTGATACTTTTAGGATTAAATTTACGCCCATTGCTTACCTCGATAGGTCCGCTCACTCAGGACTTACAGGCCGCCTCAGGCATGCCCTACAGTAGCTTCTCATTACTGACCACGATTCCCATCATGATGATTGGTATGCTTGCGCTGTTTGCAGGCAGGATGACGCGAGCGCTCGGCTACCAACAGGGTATCGCTGCGGGCTTACTTGTCCTTATCGCTGGTCTGTCTATTCGCGCGTGGCCCGCCTCAGCGACGACGCTTGTGATAAGCGCAGTCATTGGTGGCTTCGGCATTGCGTTATTGCACATTATTATTCCCGAATTAACTAAACAACAATTCCGACATCGACTGGGTGCCATGACCGGCGTTTGGTCAGCCGCGCTCATGGGCGGTGCTGCATTGGGCGCAGTGTTAACACCTTGGCTGGATACTCACTTTGACTCTCACTCCATCGCGCTCGCCAGTTGGGCGATTCTCGCAATCATGACGTTAGCGTTGTGGTTGGCCCCTGCCAACCGTGTGCCAAGAGCCGACATCCCGCCACGAAATGAACTGCTTAAAGCGTTTAAATATCCTCGCAGCTGGCTATTAGGCGCCTACTTTGCCTTAGTTAATGCAGGTTACGCTGGTTTTATCGCTTGGATTGCTCCGTTTTATGGTGAATATGGCTGGACCACCCAGCAAGCCGGTAATCTACTCGCACTATTCTCTTTAGTTCAAGTAATGGGTGCGCTGATTTTGCCAACGCTATCACGCAGCATGGATCGGCGTCCGTGGTTAGCATTAGCTGTGATTACACAAATGGTTGGTTTTGCAGGGTTATGCTGGCTGCCAGAACAAGCACCTTGGTTGTGGTCTGCGCTGTGTGGCTTCGGTTTGGGTGGTGCGTTCCCGCTGTGTATTGTCATGGCACTCGATCATATCGAAGACCCGGTACAGTCAGGCAGACTGGTTTCGTTCATGCAAGGTATTGGATTTATATTTGCGAGTATTATGCCGCTCGTCACTGGAGCGTTTCGAGATTTAAGCGGCAATTATCAGTTGGGTTGGGCGTTTCATATTTTAGTAGGCGTCGTCATTCTAATTATGACGACGCGCTTTCGTCCTGCAGGCTACAGCGACGCATTTTTAGTTAAGCGGTAAAATACGCGACAATGCATCCTCAACCAAATGATTCAGAGCTGTTTTATCTAAACCACGGTGAGCATACGTCGTTACGCCGATTAGCGTCGCTTGGTACAACAACGCCAGGCGCTCTGGATCAGCCGAGGCGTTTAACTGGCCACGCTCTTTTGCCAGTAGGAACGCTTCTTTGAATAGATTCTCGAACCGATCAATATAATTAATCGCTGTTGATGCGTCTGCATCATCAAGGGTATGCAATTCGAGCATGCTCTTTACGATCATACACGCCATGCTCGGCTTGTTCTGACCACATTCGTCCACCATAGTAATCATGACTTGGCGGAAGCCGTCCATTACATCTGAGCCTTCAAACAATAACGCTGTGTACTGATCGATAAGTCGCTCGCCGTAAGTTCTCAGTGCTTCATTAAATAACGACTCTTTGTTACCAAAGGCCGCATAGATTGAACCTGGACGCATATCCAACGCATATTCAATATCCTTCATTGATGTTGCGTGGTAGCCCTGTTTCCAAAACAAAAGCATGGCATTGTTGAGTGCAATATCCCTATCAAATTGTGGTGTTCTAGCCATTTTCCTTCCCTAAGAATGATTTCATTTGCCATTAAACAGTAATCACCAATTGTGAGCTTTTTCCATAAAGACACAGTAGGCTATATATAAACGAACAAGAATTATAGATAACAGGAGCAATTTATGTCCAACGCCAAAGGAAATTGGCGCAACGCCATTTTGGTTCCCGTCTTCCTCCCCGCAGTTATCGTTATAGCCTTATTGGTAATAGGCACTTTAAGCGCACCGGAGCTAGCTGGCAACCTTTTTAGTGCAACTCTAGCTGGAATCACGGAGCATTTCGGTTGGTTTTATATGCTAGCCGTCGCATTATTCTTGATTTTTATTGTCGGTGTTGCTGTATCACGATGGGGCCGAATTAAACTCGGACCCGATCACTGCGAACCCGAGTACAGCTTTACCTCATGGTTTGCCATGCTTTTCTCCGCTGGTTACGGCATTGCGTTATTATTTTTCGGTGTTGCAGAGCCTGTATTGCACTTTGCCGAGCCTCCAGTTGGGGCCGCCGAAACCGTCGATGCCGCTAAACAAGCGATGCAAATCGCCTACTTCCACTGGGGCTTTCACATCTGGGCTATTTACGGCCTGGTAGGTCTGGTTCTGGCATATTTTTCCTTTCGCCATGGCCTACCGCTATCCATGCGATCGACCTTATACCCTTTAATTGGTGATAAAATTCATGGTCCTGCCGGACACACGATCGACACGTTTGCGATTCTGAGCACCCTGTTTGGTATCGCCACCACGCTGGGCCTTTCGGTTATCCAAATTAATACAGGATTGAATTATCTTTGGGAGGACATCCCGGTTGATACCACGGTACAAGTAATTGCCATTGCAGTGATTACGCTTGCCGCTATTGCGTCGGTTGTTGCTGGTATGGATAAAGGGATTAAACGACTGTCTTTGTTGAACATGGCGCTGGTTATGTTCTTGCTGATATTCGTTTTTGCCGTGGGTCCAACTATCCATATTCTTGAGACGTACCTACAAAACACAGGTGCCTACTTGAGTGGCATTGTGGAACGTACCTTCAATCTGCAGGCCTATACCCGCAGTGATTGGATAGGTAATTGGACACTCTTTATCTTCGGCTGGACCATCGCTTGGGCACCATTTGTCGGCCTTTTTATTGCCAAGATCAGCCGCGGCCGCACGATTCGCCAGTTTGTCTTAGGTGTTATGTTAGTGCCCACGTTCTTTACCTTCTTTTGGTTCGCGGTATTTGGGGATACAGCACTCAACATGATTATGAACGAGGGATATACCTCGTTGATCTCCGAGGTCCAAAACAACCAAGCTATCGCGTTGTTTAAACTATTTGAAAACTTACCACTCACTAATGTACTCAGTTTCGCAACCGTGCTGCTGATTATCACCTTCTTCGTTACATCATCTGACTCGGGCTCGCTCGTTGTCGACTCGCTGGCGTCTGGCGGTGTGGGTGAAACGCCTGTATGGCAGCGCGTATTTTGGGCATCGACCGAAGGCTTAGTTGCTGCGGTGCTACTCGTTGCAGGTGGTTTAAATGCATTACAAACCGCAGCCATCACAAGCGCCTTTCCGTTTGCGATTATCATATTGATTGCTGCCGTCGGCATGTGGCGCGCGTTAGTGATTGAGGGTCACCAATACTCAAGCCTGAAGAGCCACCGTCAGTCTCACCGCCGTGGCGTTAACGAAGGACCTGATTATTGGAAGAAGCGTCTACGTGGCTTGGTGAAATTCCCACAGCAAAGTGAAGTAAAAGAGTTTATTTTTGGTCGTGCAAGCGAAGCGTTAGAGAAAGTAAAAACCGAACTCGAGGCACAAGATTGGCCGGCTCAATTTACTAAAGACGAAGAGCATGAACGTATTATGTTGACTGTTGAACGCGAAGGCGATCTCGACTTTGCTTATGAGATACGCTTACGCGAATATTCGATGCCACAATTCGTGCTACGTCCGAGCCATAAGAATGAGCACTACTATCGTGCCGAGCTGTTTTTACGCCAAGGCGGTCAATCATACGACCTCTATGGTTACGAAATGACAGATATTATTAACGATGTCATTAACCAGTTCGAGAACTACTTACACTTTAGACATCACAGCCCCGGCGTATTGCCTTGGGAGATGGAAAAACACGATGAGGATTTACAAGACATCGAAACCAATAAGTAGACAATTTAAGCCCCCAGCGATGGGGGCTTTTTTTATCTGATATACTGACTTTTTTGTTTGGCGTTCAGTTAATCATCATGAAGATTTTGCACACCTCAGACTGGCATCTTGGCCGCCTATTTCATCAGCAGTCGCTGCTTGACCAGCAGCTCGAACTTCTCCATCAGCTGGTCAATGTCATTGATGAGTACGCGGTTGATGCAGTCATCATCGCGGGCGACATTTACGACCGTTCAGTACCGCCTTCAGCTGCGGTGAAAGCGTTCAGTGACTTTGTGGAACAAGTTGCGGTTAAGCGGCAGCGTACCATCGTCGCCATTTCCGGCAATCACGATGGCGCCGAGCGCCTTGGCTTTGCACATAGCCTGCTTAAACAAGCTAAGTTGCACTTGATTACCGACTTACCGCAATCGGTCGAGCCCGTTGTATTGAGTGATGCAGATACCGACGTACATTTATGGTGCGTTCCCTTCCACGATCCATTGCAGGTAAATCATTGGCTGGAAAGTGATTGTAAAAACTTTAATACCGCTCATCAGATGATTGTTGACCGTATCAACGCTCAACGCAGTAACCTGTCTCGCAACATTATCGTCAGTCACTGCTATTTAGACGGTGCATCGGAGTCTGAGTCAGAAAGACCACTCTCTATCGGTGGTGCCGATCGTGTTGATTGGCAAATGTTTGCTGATTTTGATTACGCGGCGTTAGGGCACCTTCATCAGCCGCAATACAAAGGGCGTGAACATATCCGCTACAGTGGCTCGTTAATGAAGTACAGCTTTTCTGAAGTTAACCAGAGTAAATCGGTCACTTTAATTGATATTAACAATAAGGGTGTACAGGACATTGAACAAATCACGCTTAAGCCCAGTCAGGATATGCGCGTGATTAAGGGTGAATTAGCTGATTTAATTAAACAGGCTCAACACGATCCGCATTATAATGACTTCATTCAGGCGATACTGACTGATAAACAAGCGATTCTACATCCGATGGCGAAACTCCGCGCCTATTACCCTAATTTGATGCAGTTAAGAAAAGAACAGTTTGAGCACGATCAACGCTCCCCCGCGGCTCACGCTCAGGAGCAGCTAAAAAAAGCAGATAGTGAGCTCATCCAAGACTTCTTTTCTGAAGTCCACGGAGAGCCACTTACGGAAGATCAGAAAAGCGCAATTTCGCAGGTCATTCAACAGATTGAACAAGAGGAGTCAGGATCGTGAAACCGCTCGCGCTTACGATGCAGGCATTTGGCCCCTTTCCCACGCAACAGTCAATTGACTTCACGCTGTTGGGCGAGCACCCCTTGTTCTTAATCAATGGAGCCACGGGAGCCGGTAAAACAACACTACTCGACGCCATCAGTTTTGCGCTCTATGGTGAAACCACAGGGCAAGATCGCGCCGGTAAACAAATGCGCTGTGATCATGCAGCCGATGACTGTACCACCGAAGTCGAGTTCACATTTGCCATCGGCACCAAAGTCTATCGAGTGATGCGCCAGCCCACACAACATGTTTTGGGGCAGCGTGGCAATACCACTGTTGAGCGCCGTACGACTGCGTCATTATATGAATTACGCGGCGAATGGCACAGCGGTCAGTCATCCAGTACGATGGACTGGCACCCTATCGAAACCCGTAAAGTAACCGAGGTCAATAAATTCATCGAAGGACTTCTCGGGTTGCGTGCTGAGCAGTTCCGGCAAGTGGTTGTGTTACCGCAAGGCAAATTCCGTGAGCTACTCAACGCCGATGCCAATGAGCGTGAAAATATTCTGTCGCAATTATTTCAGACCCAGCGTTTCAAGCGTTATGAAGAGTTGTTTAAACAACAGGCCGGCGATCTTAAAAAAGCATTTGAAAAGCTCGAGCAACAAAAAGCACACATACTCGAAGGCACGGAATGCGATGACTTAACGCAGCTTGAGCAGCAGATCGCAGAGCTTAAACCACGGCTGGAAACCCAGCAGAACGCCCTGAAACAACTTAATCAGCAGGTCGTTGATACCGATTATCAGCTCAAGCAACAACACACACGCAACGCCAAATCCAAAGATTTACAACACGCCAGGCAACAACAAGATGAGTTGCACACCAAGCAAGCAGAAATCGATAACAAACAACACCGGATTAACAAGGCTCAAGCCGCCATTCGCCTGGTACCTGCCTACAATGACTGGCAACAGACGGAGGTACGGCTAAACGTAAGCCGACAAAAGCAAACCCAACTTAGTGAAGAAAAGCAGCAACAAGCTAAATCATTGACAAACGCTGAAGCTAAGCTCGCGGAGGCACGAACAAAGCTTGAGCAAAGCAAACCGCTTAGAAGTACACTTCAGCGCTTAGAGGAGCTTTTGCCAACCGTCGAGCAACTGGAGCGGTTAACACAGCAAGTCGAGCAGTATCAGTCTACGCTTGTTCAACGAGAAAAGGAGGGTAAGCAGCTTAGAGCAGACTACGATGCCGCTCAGTCTGAGCTCAAGCAACTACGAACAGAACAACAGCAGGTACAGACACAAATTGATGAGTTACCCGAGTTGGAAAGCCGTACTCACGCCTTATCAGAACAACGCCAACAGCTGCTCAAAAAACAGCAGTTGGCTAAGCAAGCGGCTGTTCTAAAAAAGGACCAAGCTCAATTGCAACGCTCATTGCAGGCAAAGCTCGCACACAAACAGCAAGCCTATAATCAGGTCAACGAACTTGAACAACGCTGGCTTGCGAGCCAAGCCCCCATGCTCGCGCGCCAGCTCGAACCTCAAAAGCCCTGTCCCGTTTGTGGTAGTACAGAACACCCTCATCCTGCTCAATCGGACGCTAACGCATTAGTTGAACAGCATGAACTCGATAAAGCACGCGAGAGTTATCGCAGAGCAGAGCAGGCGTTTTACGATGAGCAAACAACGCTCGCAAAAACCAGTGAACATGAACGCCAACTGACTCAACAATTATCCGAACTAGCCGACTTATCCGAAGCAGCACTGGAGCAACAAGAAACCCAACTTAATAATGAACGCCAAGTACGCACAGCACTGTTAAACCGCCGCCAAAAGGTTCAACAGAAGCTTGAGCGGGCGGAGCAACAGCGCGGTCAACTTGAAGGACAACTTGACCACTGCCGCTCACAATACGCCGAAGTGAAAGCTAAACACGCGAGCGCACAAACCGAGCTAGAGAACTTAAAACAGCGTTGGCAACAAAGCGATATGAGTGTCGCCGAAGTAAAACCACGAATCGAAGAGCTTAAGCAACAGCTAGGCCAGCTTGAACAGCAATTTGAGCAGGCGCAGCAGTTAACACAGAAGCAATCGCAACAGTACCATGCCACTCAAACTCAGTTGAAGGCAGAGACAGAGGAGGGCGATCGCCTCACGCAAGCCTTGAAAAATGCACAACAGACTTGGAAAGCCCAACTTTCAGCCAGCAACTTTAGTTCCGATGAAGATTTTAAGTCGGCACAAATCGATGAGTCTGAGCTTAAACAACTCAGCCAAGCAGTTAGCGAACATAATCAACGTGCTATCGAACTAAAGTCAACTATCAAAGAGCTACAACGCTATATTGATGATATTCCGCCAGCTGATATCGAACAGCTAACCCGGCAACTCGAAAAGTTACGTAAAGATCGCGAGTCAGAACAAAGTCGATTTAACCACCAACAAAGTGTATTACTTAACAACGAAAAGGCCGTAGAACGCCTACAGCAATTGGTCATACAGAACGAAGCATTAGAAGCGCAGTATGCCAGTATTGGTACACTTGCCAATCTAGCTACAGGGCAAAACAGCCAACGTTTAAGTTTGCACCGATTTATATTAAGTGTTCTACTAGATGATATACTAATTGTTGCATCGCAACATTTAGGGCAAATGACGCATCACCGATATCAACTAGTACGTGAAAACGAAGTCAGTGATGCTCGCTCAGCCAGTGGTCTAAACCTTGCTGTTACGGACGCTTACACAGGCATTCAACGCTCTACTAAGACACTTTCCGGCGGAGAAAGCTTTCAAGCCGCATTGGCGCTAGCGCTCGGACTTTCTGAGGTAGTACAACAATACTCTGGCGGCATCAAGCTCGATATGTTGTTTGTCGATGAAGGGTTTGGCAGTCTCGATGAGCAGGCATTAGACGCCGCAATCGATGTACTGGCTAATCTACGCGCCAGTGGTCGGAGTGTTGGAATCATCTCCCATGTGAGAGAATTAAAGGAGCGTATCGATACGCGCATTGATGTTCACAAAGGTCAACACGGTAGTCACATCACTACGAGGGTAAATAACTAATATGGATGGTGTCATGCATTCACCAACAACGCTCCCAGCAATGCCCGGCATGCTCGCGCGCTCGTTGCTCACCTTGCTGCGTAACGATAATAGCGAGGCTGAGGCTGATAAAATTGAGCATGAATATAGTTTAGAAGCCCTATCGGCCAAACGCATTGATGCCTACAAAAATATGTTCGGTGGTTTTGTCAGTGATATCCCCTTATCCTTGTTTTATTGCCTCGCACAACGAACTCACTTAGCGCAAATGCTCGATAAGCGTTTCCCGTGGCCGGCGCCAGGTTTGGTTCACTTGAACAACCGCCTCGAGCAATTGGAACATATTCAACCTGACCAACCTTTTTATATTAAAGCTTCGGTCAGTGTTCCGGCACGAGGCCCTCAAGTCTCACCTCGCCGTTTGCGCCCCAAGTTCGAAGTCAGTTTTTATCAAGACAATAAAGAAGTGGTACGTTGCGTTAGCACATACCAAGTGATGAAAGCCCAAGGTAAAGAGGCACCGCGAGCCAAGAAGCCAGAGGCTAAGATCGACAAGCCCAACTGGACCTACATGCATCATTGGCAACTGGGATCGGGGTTGGGTAGACGTTATGCGCGTGTATCGGGTGACTTCAATCCAATTCATCTACACCCATTTACATCGCGTTGGTTTGGTTTTAACAAGCCAATTATTCATGGCATGTACATGATGGCCCGAGCACAAGCCGATATCGAACGTGCCGAGGGTCAAAGTGCTAACTATATTGATGTCACTTTTAAGCGCCCAGTCATTCTGCCAGCTCGTATTCGTCTTTGGCGTAACAGTGACTCACCCGAGGGTTACGAAGTCCGGAATAACGACAATACGCAAGTGCAACTCGAAGGGAAGATTCGCTTCCCTTCGTAGTTACTGCTCATTATTGCTTGTGAATTTGTCCATTTTTCATAACAAAGGTCACACGCTGCAGTTCGGTGATATCCTCAAGTGGATTACCATCGACTGCAATGACATCTGCGTATGAACCGCTTTTAATACGACCTAAACGCGGATCTCTTAGGATATCTGAGGCAGCTATCGTTGCCGCTTGAATAGCCTCTTCGGCAGGCATACCCGCCTCAACCATGTATTCAAACTCTTTCGCATTATCGCCGTGAGCAGAAACACCACTATCAGTGCCGAATCCAATTTTCACGCCAGCTTTATAAGCCGTAGCAAAGGTATCTTGAATTTTTGGACCAATAGCCAAAGCTTTCGGTTTAACAACAGCAGGGAAGTAGCCGTCGATCTTAGCCTTTTCAGCAACGAACTTACCCGCCATAATCGTAGGCACTAAGTACGTTCCATTGGCCTTCATCGCCGCGATCACCTCATCATCCATATAAGTGCCGTGCTCAATAGTATCGATACCCGCGTTCACCGCCCGTAACATACCGCTCTTGCCATGTGCATGCGCAGCGATATGGAAGTTATAGTCATCCGCAATAGCGACCAACGCTTCAAGCTCTTCATCAGTAAATTGAGGATTCTCACCACTTGAAGCCATGCTTAACACGCCTCCGGTAGCCGTGATTTTTATAAAGTCAGCGCCATCTTTATAATGTTGACGAATTGCTTCTTTAACATCGGCGGGGCTATTCACAACGCCTTGTTTCGGCCCCGGCTCACCCATTAAATCAGGTCGAACACCATTGGTAGGATCCGCATGTCCCCCCGTTGTGGCAAGCGACTTACCTGCACTATATATACGCGGCCCATGAACTTTGCCTGCCTTAATCGCATCGCGCAAAGCCAGAGTCACATTAAAAGAATCACCGGGATTACGTACCGTAGTAAAACCGGCGAGCAAGGTCTTCATGCCGTAATTTTGGGCGGTATAAGCCAGATCGGCAGGCCCCTCGGTAAAACGATTTAAATAGGCGCCAGGGCCTGATTGACCATCTAAATGAACATGTAAGTCGGTTAACCCTGGAAGACAGGTTTTATCACTCAAATCGACAACGTCTGATGCCGGCTTGTCAGAAGTGACACTCACAATTTTATCGTTATTAAACTGAATATAGCGCTCACCCACTAACTCGCCACGTTCACTATCAAATACGTTTCCGCAATGTAACCAGCCATCTGCATGAGCAGCAGAACTACAGACCGCTAACACCAAACTAAGAGCTATTTTATGATTCATTATTCAACTCCTAAGTATTTATGTGCCAATGCACTTGAATTTCCTCTGGTCGCTCAACCAGAGAAGCAATGGTGTATTTAGCAAGGTAACTATAAAACTGCTCTTTACCTGCGTGAATAATACCTTTTAAATCACATACTGGATAAATCTTACACCTTGGGTTTAAACAATCAATCCACTCTTCATCACCTTCTAGCTGGCGGATGACGCTATCAAGACGCATTCGGTTCGCGTCAGTAGCAAGAGAAAAACCGCCCCCTTTTCCGCGCCAAGTCTTAATGAGCCCAAGTTTTCCCAGATGATGAACGACCTTATTTAAATGGTTTTTAGGTACCGAAAACACCTCGCTCAAATCACTAATCGTGGCTCTTTTATCTTGCTCAGATGCAGCAAGGTAAATGAGTACTCTGAGTCCATAATCTGTATATTTCTTTAATTGCACGCGGCTTCCTAGAGTTTTTCATTTTTTAGTTTTAATTGGGTTCCGTTGCGACTTTCTATTACGAGCCGATTCTGATCAAAGCCAATGGTGCGGACATTGTTAACCGCTTCGGCAAATGTTTTTGCGTCCTGCATAATGGTTTCCGAACATGCACGACGTGTACTCCCTACCCACTTCAAGTGCACCATTTCGCTGCCAAACTGATACTGTCCGAAACGACGGTTACACCCGTCCGAGCCCACGAGCTTGCCATCGGCTAAGAACTGAATATACATATTAGATGAAGGCGTCATTGATGCATTAGTCTCGGTCAGAATCCACTTAGGGCCTTGCACCAAGTCCAGCGTTTCACCGCCACACCCTGTCACATTTAATTGTCCCGAGTAACTCACCGAAAAGGGGTACACCATTCCACTCATCGTATCCCGACATACCTCGGAACGAATATCTATTTGGTCGCCGTTCGCCGTAGACAACCGCCAACTCGGCCTATCGGAACCTTCATTTACGGGTTCAACAGATGCAACCGTGGCAATCCACTCCTTCTCTGGTGTGCTTACCTCAGCCTGCTTTCCATTAAGCGATAACGCCCAAAATGGCTCATTACCCGATGCTGAGAACGCTTTGGGGAGAGAGTCAGCAGCTCGACACTCTGGAAGTGACTCGCCCCGCCAGATAAATGTGGCCATATTACCTTTGTTCCAGAAGCTACTTTCACCATCATCAGAAACAAATTTAGCGCCCGATGCCACGGGTTGTTGCTTTAGTGTGTCTTGGCGGTCTCCAAAACGTACTTTAAGTTGCTCATTCTGCCACTCGGTATACACCGTATAAGCGCCACAAATGAACACCTGCTCTTGGCTCATATCTCGTTGCGAAGAAGACGAGCACCCCGCGACAATGACACTAGTCAGAAAAATAACGACTGCAAACCGAAACATAATCAATCCAATAAAATTCATATAAACCTCTGATTCTCAGCATACCTCGCTAGGTCAAAAGCTCAAGCACTTAACTACGTGTTTACATTAGTTACACCTTTGCTAAATAAATAATTAATAAATTCTTAATTTTTAATTGCGAATTATTCGCATTTTAATTACTATCTGCCGCATCAAAATAACGTGTGGAGATATACAATGAAAAAAGCCCCGATTGCATTAGCTATCGCAAGCTTGCTAAGTAGCCCGCTGATAATGGCGGAAGAGAATACCGAAATCGAAACAATTAAAATCATTGGATCAACCGAACAGGCGCGTCAGATCGCAGGCTCATCAGCCGTGATAGATGAAGAACAAATGCGCGTTGAAGTACCCACCGATATCAACCAGTTGATGAAAACCCTTCCGGGCGTTTACGTGTTGGAGGAAGACGGCTTTGGTTTACGTCCAAACATCGGTATTCGGGCGGCAAATGCAGGTCGGGTAAGCAAAGTCACGCTATTAGAAGATGGTGTGATGATGGCACCAGCACCTTATTCAAACCCAGCAGCGTATTATTTCCCAACCACCATGCGCATGGCCTCTGTTGAAGTACTGAAAGGGGCACCGTTACTGCGTTACGGCCCTCAAACAACGGGCGGCGTGCTTAACCTGGTATCGACCCCCATTCCTGAGCAGTCTGTTTCAGGTCAAGTTTTAGCACAATGGGGTGAGTTCAGCAGTAACGATATTCATGCTTACGTCGGCGGAACGCAAGGCGCTTGGGGCTTCTTACTTGAGACAGTGCAACGCGAGAGTAACGGTTTTAAAGCCATTGATCGCAGTCATCGCGACAGCGGCTATGATATTCAAGACTACACCGCAAAGCTGAGCTTTGATCAAGGACCACACCACCTGCTTTTCAAGGCGCAGTACTCAGAGGAAATTTCTAATGAGACCTACCTTGGCTTAACCGATGCCGATTTCGTTGATACACCAAACCGTCGTTACGGCATCTCATCGATTGACCAAATGGACAACAGCCATAAAGGCTTTAGCTTGGCTTACGGCTTTGATGTAAACAGTGATGTTACGCTCAATGCTGTCGCATATCGTAACGAATTCAAACGTGACTGGTTTAAGCTCAACGGTGGTGGGTCGTATGTGAGTGCAGCGAACCAAGGCGACATGCTAGCACAAGGCATTCTTGACGGTACCGAAGATGCCCTCGGCCTTGAATACAAACATAATAACCGCGCTTATGAAAGCTATGGTATTGAGCTCAATGCACAGTGGCAACTTGGCGCGCATGCACTTGAAGTCGGTGGGCGCGACCACACGGATGAAATGGATCGCTTTCAACCCGTGGAGATCTTTGACCAAATCAACGGCAGCTTAGTCTATCAATCCACGGTCAGTCCTTCAGGTAGCAATAACCGTATCGAGGGTGCCGATGCAACTAGCCTCTGGATAACCGATAGCTGGCAAGTAAACCAAGCGCTAAAAGTTAATTTAGCCTTGCGCTATGAAGATGTATCGTCATTCCGTAATCAGTTCAGTGAAGCTGCACGTACTACCGCACCAGCATTCCGTTCTAACTCAAGCGATGAGTGGCTACCTGGTGCATCGTTTACCTACGACTTAAGCAACGCATGGCAGGTGCTTGCCGGAGTCCATAAAGGCTTTTCACCACTCGGTGGCGGTGCAACAGAAAACCAAGAGCCAGAAACGAGTATCAACTACGAAGCCGGTCTACGCTATCAAGAACAAAATACGTTTGTTGAAGCTATTGCGTTCTATAGCGACTTTAGCGATACCACCCAGTTGTGCTCTATCGCCACACCATGTGATAACGGTGCTGAATCCGGTACTTATGTACTTGGCGAATCAGTTGTGCAAGGTTTAGAGTTCCAAGCGCAACATACTTTTGCTGCTGGCAATTTTTTGATCCCAGTTGATATTGCTTACACCTATACTCAAGGTGAGATTAGTAAAGATAATGCAGTGTCGGGTCTTATGGACGGCGATCGCTTAAACGATATTCCAGAGCACACCGCAAACGTCCGCATTAGCCTTGATAACAATGCCGGCTGGATTAACTACCTCAACTTTAAATATATTGACTCAATGTGTGTCAGCGTAGGTTGTAACAACAGCACTGCGGCGTTTGATGAGACAGAATCTCTATTCGTTACCGATGCAGTCAGCCGCTACGAACTTAACACGCAAACATCGGTATATGTAAAAGTCGAAAATATCTTCGACCAGCAAGCGATTGTTGCACGTACACCTGATGGTGCGCGCCCAAACAAACCACAGACCGTTTGGATGGGTATCGACTATAAATTTTAGTGGTAAAGTACAAGCGGCCGAGCTCATCCAGAGCTCGGTCCTTTTTCTAGCCAGCTAACGCAATTAAATAGTCCGCTAACGCTCCCATGCCAGTTTTGCCAACGTGCGCACGTTGCTCAGCATCTTGGTTATAATTTGTATTGGTATTCACATCATAAACAAAGAGCTCACCCTGACTGTTCTCAATAAACTCAATGCCTGCTACGTCAATGTCGTTACTGCGTAGGAACGTTTCCAATTGACGAATCACCGAATGCTCATTAAAACGTGTGGTAATTTTGAATTTTTCTGCAATCTCACAGGCGTCCGCTGGGCATAATTCGAAACCTTGTTCAGTATTGACCTGCACCGCGTAAACGAACTTCTGACCGACGAATTCAGCCCGCGTAATAACCGGTGATTTCGCTTTGATATATTGTTGCACTAACCAAGTGCCATCAAGCGGCTCCTCGTAGTCGGCACTCTCTATATAAGCAACCAACTCATCAAGCTGATTGAACTTTTGTACGCCGAGCCCTTTCCCCCCGCGGTTAGGCTTTACGATTAACGGCCAGTCATTAAATTGCTTCGCAGCTTCCACCAGTTGTGCTTTACCCACCGCTGCAAAAGTGCGCGGTACCGACAAGCCTGAACGTTGCAATGCGGCATACTGTGAAAGTTTACACACCTCTAGCGCTAATACTTGCGAACCATTCACGACGGTACGATTCTGGCTTTCTAACCAAGTTAACACCAATTTTGTCAGCTCGGGGGCGAAGCGATGTCCCCGCGTATGTGACGACGCACTCATTCGATTGTAGTAAACAGCATCGTCGGGCTGATTGTGAAACGGCACAACACCTTCATCTAAAAACCAACTTTTAGGTGTAACACCACGTTCTTTGAACGCTTCGTATAGAGGCTTCAACCATTCTTCATTTTCGTGCAAAATTACGATATCGCGCATGCTACACTTCCTTACAATAAAAAGAACACGTCTACAGGTCGCTCATGTCCCATAAAATTATCGGCCCTATTGCCGCCCTATTAAGTGTCATAGTAACACGAAGTTTAGACATGCCGCTTGATGCGGCGCTGACCCTAGCAATCGTCATATGGGTGGCTTGGTGGTGGGTTTCTGAATGTATTCCACTGGCGATAACAGCGTTGCTACCTTTTATTTTACTACCCGTTATTGGTGTTCTCGACCCTAAAGAGGCGGCGACAGCCTTAGGCGATAACATTATTCTGCTATTCATGGCGGCGTTCATGATGGCAAAAGCCATTGAAGCCAGCGGTGTACATAAGCGTCTCGCACTGTCATTAATTGCGCTCATTGGACCCGACAGTGGCCGTCGCATCGTCGTTGCATTTATGTGTGCAACCGCCTTCCTTTCGATGTGGATCTCTAACACCGCGAGTGTATTAGCTTTGCTCCCCGTGGCATTGGCACTTGCAGATGCCACCGACAACAAGCCATTCCAAAAAGCCCTATTATTAGGTCTTGCCTATTCAGGCTCGGTGGGTGGCATTGCCACCTTAGTGGGCACCCCACCTAATCTTATATTTGCCTCAATATATGAAAATATCTCAGGGCAAGGCTTCGACTTCACGCGTTGGCTAGGTATTGGCATACCCATGATGGTTATCAGCATTCCATTAATGGCTTGGTATCTCACTCGTAACGTTCATTTGAGCATGCCATTACAATTACCCCAACAAGATAAAATGTCAGCTTATGAGCGACGCGTGCTGACTGTGTTTGGTGTCGTGGTATTACTGTGGGTGATGCGCACCACCCCGTTTGGCGGCTGGACAGGTCTGTTGGGGCTACCCGCACTGAACGATGCGACTGTCGCTTTAGCGGGCGCGCTGGCCATGTTCATTATTCCAACGGGAGAAAAGCAACAACCCACCTTACTCGATTGGTCGCTAGCGAAAGACATCCCATGGGGTATTTTATTATTATTCGCGGGCGGTATTTGTCTCGCTAAAGGCGTCATGGCAAGTGGTCTCGGCACGTTAATGGGTGAGTCTTTAACGGTATTAGGAGAATGGCCACTGTGGTTGTTGATACTGGTACTCACGCTGGCGGTTTCATTTATGACCGAGTTTACCTCTAACACAGCCACAGCAACGCTTCTAATGCCCATTTTAGCAGCAACCGCACAGGCCATTAATCAGCCTATTGAGATACTCATGATTCCAGCGGTAATTGCTTGCAGCTGTGCATTTTGCATGCCCGTAGCAACGCCACCTAACTCAATTGTATTTGCGTCTAATCGCATCAGCATCCGCGATATGGCGCGCACAGGCGTTGTACTAAACATTATTCTAGCGTTTGTAACGACCGCAATTGTCATGGTTTTGGTCTAAATCAAATGTTCTGTTAAGCAAACTCAGGTAAACTGAGCGCTTTTTAAAGATGGAGTCTCTCGATGGATCAATTGCCTGCTTGCCCACAATGCGCTTCTGAATACGCATACGAAGACGGTAACGTATTAGTCTGCCCTGAGTGCGGACACGAATGGTCACCGCATGACGAGAGCAATGAAGACAATAAAGTGATTCGTGATGCCAATGGCAATGAACTTAATGATGGCGACACCGTCACCGTTATTAAAGACCTTAAAGTCAAAGGTTCATCATTAGTTGTTAAGGTCGGCACCAAGGTTAAAAACATTCGTTTAGTCGATGGCGATCATGATATTGATTGTAAAATTGACGGTGTAGGCGCAATGAAACTGAAATCTGAGTTTGTTAAAAAGGTCTAATAAACCGAATAAGGGAATCTGTCATGCAACGTTTTCTTGCCTCACTACTGTTGGTTTGTAGTAGTTTATTGGCTGCAACGTCAGCCAGCGCAAAAACTGAACAACAGACTATTGTGCTCATTTCTATTGATGGCTTTCGTTACAACTACATCGAGCAACATCACGCCGAGCACCTGAATCATCTAGCTGAGCAAGGTGTTCGCGCTGAAGGGCTCATGCCTGTTTATCCATCCAAGACCTTTCCAAACCACCTTTCGATAGTTACCGGTCAATATCCATCACACCACGGTATTGTTGATAATAATTTTTACGATACGGAACGCAAAGAACATTACAAAATGGCTGACGGTACTGAGGACAGTACGTGGCTGCATACGTTACCGATTTGGAATTTAGCGGAGTTTCAAGGCGTTAAGTCAGCGACTTTCTTTTGGCCAGAATCCAGCGCGCGCATCAATGGACGCACGCCCACTTATTACTATCCCTACAGCAATTTCACGCCTAACCAGCAGCGGGTTGACCAAATTATTCAATGGTTGCAGTTGCCTGAGCAAAGTCGCCCTCGAATGATCACCGGCTACTTTTCTATCGTTGACTCAATGGGTCATAAGTTTGGTCCTGACTCGAAGCAGACAAGAGGCGCGGTTCAAGCCGTCGATAAGCTGATAGGCCAGCTCTGGCAACGTATTCAGGACGAAACCGAAGGCTCAGTCAACTTAATCGTGGTTTCAGACCACGGTATGGCACCGATTAAAGTGGATGCCATGATCGAGGAAGATGACCTAGCTATTGACGAAGAGAAGTTTACCACCGTAAATTCGCAAACACGCTATCTCATTTATGCTAACGAAGACACCAGCGCTGATGATATTGCGGCACTTCGAACACAACTAGAGAACAATAGCGACCTTGGCTATCGCGTTGAAACCGATGACAAGCTTAAACAATTACATGTCAGTGATGGCCCACGTAAGCCCGCCATCGTGCTTTCAACTGATGCACCGGTGAGTTTCGCAACTCGACCTGTCGAAGAGCGCTCCAACGGTGGCAGGCACGGTTATTACAACAATCGTGACATGGATGGTTTATTTGTTGCAGTGGGTCCAGCGTTTAAAAACGGGATGACTATCGATCGGTTTGAAAATATTCACATATATCCATTAATGGCAGATATTTTAGACCTAAAATTAATGACCAAAATTGATGGCGAAATAGCTGTTTTAAAACCTATTTTAAATAATTAATTCGCCTTCGAGTGATCTGTTTTATATAGCCGAGCGAATTGTAAAGATTACTAAAATACTTGGTATTTTTCTTTGCAGTTCGCTAAATATATACATGCACGTTCGTATGTATATTCATAACCTAAAAGGCTAATTAAATTATGGCAGAGACACTCTCGTCACAGTATTGGGCCGAGGGATATTGGATGAACGATATTCCCATCCTGCTCGGAATTGTCGCTGCGATCTGGCTTTTACTGGTTATCGCTGCGGCGTTTGAAGCGTTCCGGCACAAATTACTGGTCGATAAAATTCCAGTGCGAGTGCATGTTAATGGGACCCGCGGCAAAACCAGTGTCACCCGGCTTATCGCAGCGGGCTTAAGATCAGGTGGCAAGCGTATTTGCGCTAAAACCACCGGCTCTGCAGCCGCTATCACTGACCCTCAAGGAAGAGAGTTTCCAATCTACCGCATCAGCGGTGCCAACATTATCGAGCAAATGCGTACGCTCAAACGCATGGCCTCACTTAAACCCGAAATTGTAGTGATGGAATGTATGGCATTGCAGCCACATTACCAATCGCTCAGCGAACTGCGTATGGTGCGCTCCAACGTAGGCGTCATCACCAATGCCCGCGCTGACCACCTGGATGTCATGGGTCCGGGCGAAGAGGATGTGGCTCTCGCATTAGCAGGTAGCACGCCTGTCAAGGGTAACCTCTTTACCGCGGAACGCGATTTACTGGGTGTTTTCGAGCACTCGACCAAAGACCGCAACAGCCAGTTACACGGCGTCACTGAACAAGAGGTCGAGGCCATCAGCGACGATATTCTCAAGCAATTTAAATATTCTGAACACGCTGAGAATGTGGCGTTAGCATTAAAAGTTTGCGAGCACTTAGGTGTTGAGCGAGAGCAGGCGTTGCAAGGCATGATTGGACTCGAACCCGAAGCCGGTGCTATGCAAGTACTTCACGTAAATTATTTCCGCCGCGAAATTGTTTTCGTTAATGCATTTGCAGCAAATGATCCCGAGTCGACCGGTAAAATTTGGGAAAACATGTTGGAAAAGCACGGTAATGAGCGCAGACGTATCGTATTAATCAACTGTCGTGCCGACCGTCCGCACCGTTCTCAGCAAATGGCTGAAGCGGCTGTTGAGTGGACCCAAGCTGACCGCTACATCCTAATGGGATCGGGCACCTTTATTTTTGTTCGCGCCGCAGTGAAATACGGACTCGACCCAGAAAAAATTCTCGTAATGGAGAATGCAGCCATTACTGATATTACCGAAACCTTGCTGGAAGAAGCTGGCAACAGTGCACTCGTTGTCGGCATGTGTAACATTCATGGTGGCGGCGAAGAAGTCGCTCGGTTCTTCCAAAACCGTTCCTTGAAGGAGGAAGACCTGTGATCGCATTAAATATTTTAGCCGTTGCCATCGGCATCGGATTATTCTTTACCTTATTGCTCACACAAACGCTCGGACTCGCCGCCGGGGGCCTCGTTGTTCCTGGTTATGTTGCCCTGCAACTGACCGAACCCATGAGTCTGGTGATTACGCTCGTAGCGGCCTTGCTCACGTTCTTGATCGTGCGCGTAATATCTAGTTTTGCCATTATCTACGGCCGTCGACAAACGATCATTATGATCCTGACCGGCTATCTCATCGCAGGCTTGATGGATTTGTTCCTCGGCAGCTTAGTGAACTGGGTCGACTTACAAATGGTCGCGGGTGGTGACGATGCGCAAGCACAAGTCGCGACACTGGAGTCATCCTTTATGATGGCCGTCATGTCGAGCAATATTATCGGCTATATTATTCCCGGTCTGATAGCGATCTGGTTTGAACGCCAAGGTGTTCTGCAGACGCTTTGCGGCCTGGCCGTCACCGCCGTATTGGTGCGCCTCGCACTGATTGTCATCATGCCTGAAGCGTTGCAGATGTATGAAGCAAGCAGCGCCTTCCACATGCCTGGCTGGTAAGGAGAATCCCAAATGAGTAGTTTTACTAAGATTTATTGGCGTTCTTCAGGTGTGCCAGCCTGGGGACTCATCGTATTAATGATCGCGGCATTAATTGCTTTACTCGCCGTCGAAAACGTTAAAGAAACCGATCCAATCGTGGACGAAAACTATGCCACCATGGTAACGGCTGCAAAAATTATGCGCCAAGGAATGGAAGTTATCCGTCCCTTGCGCGCTGAAAAGGAGCCGATTAACCCAGAGTTCGATCCTCAACGCTCGGGCTTTGTCGGTCTCGATAACAGCATCGTCACGACCAACCACGGTGGACGCGAGTCTAAACAGACCACAGTGAACCCCAACTGGGCAGCCGTGGCGGTTAAACTATTAGCTAAAGCAGGCGTTGAAAAAGGTGACTTAGTCGCGGTAACGGTCTCTGGCTCTTTCCCTGCTCTTAATCTTGCCGTGTATTCTGCATTAGAAGCCATGGAAGCGGAGCCGATTATTATCGCTTCGGCCTCTTCATCGCAGTGGGGGGCTAACGTACCCGGTTTCTTATGGTTGGACATGGCACGTGAACTCAACAAAGCCGGCGTGATTTCGTTCGAACCTAAGTATGCCTCGATTGGCGGTATCGAGGACCGCGGCATTGGTATTCCACAAGTCGGTATTCAATCGATTCGTCAAACGATTGAGCGCGCTGGCTTGCCGATTATTGAACCCGCGAACTACCAAGAAGCGGTGGCCGACCGTATCGCGATTTTCCGTGAATACTCATCCGATCGTAACTACAAAGCGTTCGTCAACGTCGGTGGTGGTGCAACTATCGTAGGTCCTCCAGGTATCGATGATATGTTTAAGTCAGGACTACAGTATGACGCACCTGCTCGTGCATACGCGGTGGATACAGTGATGGGCTACTTCTTACAAGAGAATATCCCAGGCATTCATTTTATCGGCATTAAGAAAATGGCGGAACGCTACGGACTTCCACTGATGCCGCCCGAGCCGGTACCCGTCGGTAATGGTGGTATCTATTCTTCAAGCACCTACAGCCGGTTGCTCGCTTTCGGACTTGCTGTGGCATTGTTTGGACTCACTTGGCTCATCGTACGCTCAGCGCGGATCACCAGCCTCTGGCGTCGCGATAGTAGCAGCGGTAAAGGTACTAAACCGATGGTATAAACACCTCGGTCTCATAAAAAAGGAGCCAACTGGCTCCTTTTTTGTTACCAGAAATTAAACCGTGACCATTGTTCGCTCAATTGCCCCTCTGCATCAGCGACATAGTACTTATCGAACTGAGACGCTGTGGCACAAGCATGATTCGGAAGGATGCGTAATTTATCGCCGACCTGAACAGTGGTGGGTATCGCACTCGATTCTGAACGATGTTTAATAACCCCATGCTCTTGGCTAGCGCTCTCTACAATCCAGTCGGGAAGCGGTCGTCCTACAGCATCTAGCACCATACCGTAACCATAATCGACCGCTTGCGATGCTGTACCGCGGTCGCGCGATAACGCCATCCAGCCCGCATCAATGAGGATCCAACCTTTCTCCGGCTTCACCCCTATGACAGTAGTCACCACAGACAACGCAATATCATCAAGTGAGCACACATTGATATTCGCCATCACTAAATCAAAAAATGTATAAACACCGGCACGCACTTCCGTCACGCCTGTCAGATCTTGAGCAAAGTGTGCGGTAGGCGTAGAACCGATACTGACCATCGGACAGTCAATTCCTGCCAATTCAAGCCGCTCCTTCACATGAACAGCAGTCGCGCGTTCGTTCTCAGCCGCCGCGACTTTTTCTGAACGCGTCGTACAACCGTATGAGCCACCTGCATGCAACAGAACACCTTTAAAAAGTTGAGCTTGCGCCAAGATCTGGCTGACATCCATCAGCGCAGGGCTCTCAGCAGTTAAGCCTGCGCGGCTGCCATCGCAATCAATTTCAATAAGCACGGGAATAACGATGTCATGCAAACGGCAAAACTCGACCACCTGAAGCGCCTGTGTCTCACTTTCTAAGATGATTTTTAAATCAACGCCTTGTTCGATCAATCGTTTAACGTGAGGCAGTTTGTTCTGCGCAATTCCCACTGCATAAATTTGGTCCAGAAAGCCGTGTTCTGCAAAAAAGTCAGCTTCTTTTAGCGTCGATACGGTAATCGGTCCCGTGCCACCATTAAAGATAGCCTTAACCGCAGGCAGCGATTTGAGCGTTTTTACGTGGGGCCGTAAGGGCGTCTTTAATATACTAAGATGGCAATTCAAACGCTTGATGTTGGCATCAAACCTCGGACGATCAACACGTAAATAAGGCGTTTCCAGAGCATCCCATGTCATTTATTTATTCCCCTCATTGAGTTCATAGCATCGGCAGATATGCGCCCACGCTTCTTCCGCCGTATTAACTAACGTAAACAACTTCACGTCATCGGGTGCTATTAAACCTTCTTCAATTAATAAGTCGAAATTAATTAACTTCGACCAAAAGCCTTTGCCTATCAGTACAATAGGCACCGGATCGATTTTCTTTGTTTGAATTAGGGTGAGCGTCTCGAACAACTCATCTAACGTGCCGTAGCCGCCTGGGAGAGCAACGAGAGCGCGTGCCCGCATCAAGAAATGCATCTTTCGAATGGCAAAATAGTGAAATTGGAAGCAAAACTCGGGCGTGATGTAAGGGTTCGGATATTGCTCCTTGGGTAACACAATATTAAGGCCGATACTCTCACCACCGGCCTCAGTCGCACCGCGATTTGCCGCCTCCATCACACCTGGACCACCGCCTGAAATTACCACAACGCGATGCTCAGGGTAATTCTGGCTGTGCTCAGTAACTAAATGCGCAAATTTCTGCGACTCCGAGTAATAGCGGCTGTTCTTTAAATCCCGCTTTGCTTTAATCCAGTGAGCTTTAGTCGTCGCATCGTTGGGGGTTTTATCAAGCTCAGCTTGCGCAATATCGAGGTTGTATTGCGCCTGTTCCGGTGATAAAAAACGCGCGCTACCAAACACGACTACCGTCGCATCAATCTGATGCTTATCGAGCACGCGCTCAGGCTTTAAGTACTCTAATTGCAATCGAACATGACGAAGATCGTCTTCCAGTAGAAAGTCGTTATCAGCAAATGCCAGTTTATAACTGTCATTATTCTGCAGTCGCGCGATGGCTTCTTCCGACTGCTTAGCCGAAGCGTGGTGTCGTTGATGCAGGGGGTGTTTGTCCGCCATTCGAGAATCCTAGGGTAAAGGGTGGTAGCCCATCCAGTCGGGCTTTAACGGCTGTTGCACGCCATCGTATTCAAGTTTAATGGCATAGCCATCGAGTAAATCAATCTTGAGGCAGTCATCGACTTCAAGCAAGTCGTCTTTATGCAGTTGTTCGGCACCCGCAAGCCCCGTGGTGGAAACCTGCATTCGCGCCCGTTGTTTAGCATCCGCGGCTGACTTAGCCACGACTAAAGTAAAATCGTGAAACTCCGCCAAACGACCTGCGAAATACCCGCCAAAATTCACAAAGTATAAGGATAAGCCCTGATTATCGACGACTTCTTTAGTCAGCGAAATGCGATAGCCATCGACATGATGTAAGGCAACATAGCTGTCCATATGGAGACCCTTCTGCGAACCGAACCACTGCTGTCGTAATGCCGGAAAAGTGGCTTCAATCACTGGCGCGACGACAAACCGTACATCGTGGAGCTCAATATGCGCACCCGGCGCGCTACCGCCGATATAAATCATAAAAAGTTGGTTAACTTCAGTGCTCTCTGCAGACACGTTGGAGTACCTCTTGTATTGTGTTTCTTAACCATCGACGCATCGGATCAGCATCCGTCCGTTCGTGCCAAATCTGCATTACCTGCACATTCGGAAGGTCAAGGGGCGGTTCGAGTATGACTAAATTATCATCCAATGCGGTCGCCTGCTCAGCAATTGAACGCAAACAAGTCAGCAACCACCGCGTCGCGGTTAACAACCGAGTCGGTACAATAAAACTGGATAAACCTGCAACAATACTGCGCTCACGCCCCAACTCTGCCAGCTTTTGATCGACCAACCCTTTCAAATCGCCGGTTTCCAACTCTTGGCGTGGGAGATGTATAAATTCATTCGCTATTCATTTTTTCGATGGGTCAAATAGATTTTTTCTTATTATCGAATGATAGTACACACGCTACTATAAGCGCATCAAAATTTACGCCTTAATTGGAGGCTTCATGGCAATGGGTTTTATCAAGTCACTCTTCGTCACTGCTACCTTGGGCGCAGCCTTGCTGTTTGGTCAAACAGCGGTTGCGAGCAAAGGCAAGGTGCTCGTTTTACTTTCCAGTGAAACACAACTGGAACTTGCTGATGGCAGCCAGTACTCCACAGGTTACTACTTAAACGAATTTGGTGTACCGGCTGATGCGCTTCAGCAAGCGGGCTACGAGCTCATTTTGGTGACCCCAAAAGGCAACGCACCGCGGGTCGATCAACGTTCTGTGGATACACAATATTTTGGCGGCGATGAGCAGGAAATGCAGCGCATTCAAAAAGTCATCGCTAACCTTGATGGCATCAACGATACCCACAGACTCGCCGACGTACTCAAAGGTGATTTGAGCCAGTTTGATGGGCTATTCATTCCTGGCGGTCATGCACCTCTGATCGACTTGGTCGGTAATCCTGAAGTCGGTAAGCTACTGACTTATTTCCACAACCAACAAAAGCCTACCGCTGCAATTTGCCACGGCCCTATTGCGCTGCTGTCACCTCAGCAAATGCCCGCACAGTTTATTGATCAGTTTGCACAACAAGGTCAATCACAAGCGCAAGATTGGATCTACGAGGGCTATAACATGACTATCTTCTCGACCCCAGAAGAACAAGTTTTCGAGCGCTCACTTAATGGCAAACAAATTCGTTATTACCCAGCCGCTGCGATGCAAGCCGCAGGCGCGAATCTCGAACAAGCCGAAGCGTGGCAGCCCAACGTCGTTATCGACCGCGAACTGATTACCGGTCAAAACCCTTTTTCCGACAAGGTCCTAGCAGAAGCGTTAATTAAGCAACTAGAACAAGCGCAGTAATCAACAAGGAGTACTAAGCGTGTCAGCTTTATTTCAACCATTTGAGTTAAAAGATGTTCGTTTGCGTAACCGTATTGCCGTACCTCCGATGTGCCAGTACATGGCAGAAGAAGGCGTGGTCAACGATTGGCACCTCAGTCATTACACCAGCTTAGCGCGCGGTGGTGCAGGCTTAGTTATTGTTGAGGCGACCGCAGTTTCTCCGGAGGGACGTATCACCCCAAACTGCACTGGGTTGTGGAATGACGATCAAGCACAAGCGATGCAGCCGATTGTCAACAATATCAAAGCCGCCGGTGCGGTAGCGGGTATTCAAATTGGTCACGCGGGACGGAAGGCGAGTGCCAACCGTCCATGGGACGGCGACGACCATATTGCTGAAGATGACCTCCGAGGCTGGGAAACGCTTTCCCCATCTTCTATTGCGTTTGGCGCTAATCTGCCGCGTCAGCCCAAAGAGATGACGTTAGAAGATATAAAGCGTGTACAAACTGACTTTGTTGCCGCGGCTGAACGTGCTCGCGACCTGGGCTTTGAATGGCTGGAGTTACACTTTGCACATGGGTACCTTGGTCAAAGCTTTTTCTCGCCACACGCTAACCAACGTACTGACGAATATGGCGGGTCATTCGAGAACCGCGCACGCTTTTTAGTCGAAACGGTGCGCGCGGTAAAAGCCGTATGGCCCGATAACCTCCCGCTAACTGCACGTTTTGGCGTTATCGAATTTGATGGCAATGACGAGGAGCAGTTGCAAGAGTCGATTAGGTTAACTGAGTTGCTCAAAGCAGAAGGATTGGATTTTCTAAACGTCAGTATCAGTTTCTCAACGCCACACGCCAATATCCCATGGGGACCGGGCTTTATGGCACCTATCGCTGAGCGCATTCGCAACGCCGCGGATATTCCCGTTGCATCGGCGTGGGGAATCGATTTGCCGCAGCTGGCAGAACATACCGTCGCGCAAGGTCAATTAGACTTAGTCATGGTTGGACGTGCACATCTATCGAATCCGCACTGGCCCTATGAAACCGCCAAAGCGTTGCGTGTTGAAAAACCCTCATGGGTTTTACCCGCCCCTTATGCGCATTGGCTCGAGCGGTATTAAGCTAACTATTAAGGCTCAAACACCTTGTACAGTGAGCACCAGTTTTCGACTGCCCGCGTGGTCGCGGTGCTCACATACATAAAGACCCTGCCATGTACCCATATTTAAACGTCCTTGCGTCAGCGGAATAGTCACAGAAGCACCTAAGATACTCGACTTCAAGTGAGCTGGCATATCGTCAGGTCCCTCGTAGGTATGCTCATAGTAGGGCGCATTCTCAGGCACCATTTCATTAAAGTGGCGTTCAAAGTCACCCCGCACTGTTGGGTCGGCATTTTCATTGATCGTGAGTGAGGCCGAGGTATGTTGAATGAACACATGCACGAGCCCAGTGGATAACTGACACTTTTCAGTTAATAACCGTTCTACCCGATCAGTGATTAAGTGAAAGCCTCGGTTAAAAGCGGGCAGCGTTAGCTCAAATTGTTGTACGTGCATAGAACTCTCAAAAATAACGTGTGCTAGCGCATTAAACGCATCGGCACCATCTGTGGATCGCTGTTGGTTTGTTCCACAAATCCTAGACTGCGATATAGGTTCAGAGCGCGAAGATTCTCTGGCAACACGTTTAATGTAACATGCTCAACTTCAGAATGTTGTAAAGCGTAATCAAGCAACGCTTGCACAAATAATCGTCCTAACCCTTTGCCACGCTCCTGCGGATTTACAATCAAACATGCAATGTGTCTTGCACCTTCATGTTTCTCATAACATTGTGCAAAGCCAACTAACTTATTGTCGTGCCAAAACCCAAGAGAGGGCCGTTCGTCACATTTTAGGCGCGTCCAAACATCATTGATGGGACTATCGGCGTGCACATTCGGGCCAAGCCAAAATAAGCGGTCGCGTGCCGTTTGAACCCATGAAAAAACTTCCTGAAATTGCTGTGGTGAAATCGGTTTTAGCATAGTTATTCTATTTGAGGGCTTTAGCAGAACTATAAAGGATAAGCCTGTTAAGCCAATAAGCGGATTGTCAGATTCATACCGTAACCGCCTAATTACCCAGATATATACGATAAACCGACGATCAAAGGCGCTAAACAGCAACCAAACGAGTAAAAAATGCATTGAAACATTCTGTTACAAACAAGATAATATAACATTAATATATTATTATAAGTATAAAAGGATGTTGATCGACATATGGAGCTGTCGTCACTCAGTGCGCTTTCACCCAAGCGCCCACAGTTTTGGCAGGTCGCCAAGCGGTGTTGTATTATAGCGGCGTTCATCGATGTGGCGTTCTTCGTCATCTTTATGCTGCTCGATTCGCCCTTGCTTGCATGGATTAATCTATTGAGCATTACCATGTATCTGACCGCATATTGGGCGTACACAACGCGTAAAAATACACTCGCAACTCTGCTAATCTGGGCAGAGGTGTTATATCACTCTGCTTTCGGCACGCTGTTGATCGGCTGGGATAGCGGATTTCATTATTTTCTACTGATGTTTGTACCCGCGATTTTTGTCAGTATGAGTTTGACCCCCGCTATCCTATCACTGTGTGGGTTGTGGGTTTATTATGTCGCACTCGACTTATTCGGTTGGTACTATCCGCCACTTCAGCCAATTCGCGGTGATGCATTGGTTTTGGTGCACCTATTCAACTTAACCGTTGTTTTTGCGATGTTTGCCTACCTTGCACTCTATTATCTCAACAAGGTCAACATCACACACGACAAGCTACGTTTTTTTGCCACCACCGATCCGTTGACGCGGTTACGCAACCGTCGACACATGTCTGAATTACTGAAACGTGCGGTGGAGAGCTATCAAAAAGAACAACGGCTTGTCTCGGTATTATTACTCGATCTCGACCACTTTAAGACAATTAACGATACTTATGGGCATGATGCAGGCGATGCGGTACTCAAAGTAGCAGCGGATATTCTTCGCGACACCGTACGCGACCATGACAAGGTTTCGCGTTGGGGGGGTGAGGAGTTTTTGGTGTTTTTACCACGAACTAACTTAAATCACGCCGCGCAAGTTGCTGAGCGCATTCGCAAAGCAATTGCAAAATATCCCTGGTACACAGTTATAAATGAGAACATTCAATTGACTACTAGCATCGGAGTAAGTGAACTCAAACCCGATGACTCGGTCAATACATTAGTAAAGCGTGCGGATGACGCGCTATATCGCGGCAAGGAAGCTGGTAGAAATTGGGTCGAACTCGAATCGGAGGCTTCATGTCGCAAACCAAAAACAGCATCATCATCGCCATCGGACTGATCGTCAGTTGTGGGGTACTTGGTACATTTTTTTCAAAAGGCTTAACCGACTTTCGATCAATGGATCGCAGTGTCACTGTGAAAGGGCTCTCTGAACGCGAGTATGTTGCCGACACCGTCATTTGGCCGATTCAATTTACCGCTGCCAGCAATCAGCTTTCGGATATTTATCAAACTATTGAACAAGGCAAGCAGCAAGTCACCGAATTTCTAAAGGGTAAAGAGGTTAAAGCCGATGAGATTTCGGTCGCAGCTCCCTCGATCACCGATAAGTCGGCACAACGTTATGGCTCAGGTCAACCGGCTGAGTTTCGCTATACCGCCACCCAAACCATTACCGTGTATTCAACGCGCGTCGAAACAATACGCGACATGATGAGTTCGCTATCGGAATTAGGTAAACAAGGTATGGTGCTATCTACCGACGATTACCAAGCGCAACCCGAGTACCTATTCACCCGATTAAACGATGTGAAACCCGAAATGATAGAAGAAGCCACTAAGAATGCACGCGAAGTGGCAGAGAAGTTCGCCGAAGATAGTAATAGCGAACTCGGCAAAATAAAAGATGCCCGCCAAGGCCTATTCAGTATTCAAGAACGTGACCGTCATAACCCACACCTTAAAAAAGTACGTGTCGTCTCAACGGTTGAATATTACTTATCCGACTAGTCAGCCGTTTCATCATTTTTAGGTCGAGGGCATTGTCCCTCGACATTCACTTCAACATAATTCATATCGAAGCATCGCAGATAAGATTCAACAATAGTTAAGTTAGGTGGCCACGGCACTTCAATCGGATTACCTTCAGCATCGCGCGGATCAAATCCCTCGGGGCGCGGAACGGCTTTTAAACGCGCTATAGCATCAACCAGTTTCGGTTTGTCCTTTTTAATAAATGCAACGGTCGCATCCATGTAGGGGTTCCACCCGCTACGGTCCTGCTCGTCCGGTTTATAACTCTGTCTAAATAAAGCAATCGCCGCCTCATTGTGACCTAACTCCGCATGCAGCTGCGCTTGATGTAGACGGAGCGTGTGCTTCATACCGTCCGATAAGTCAGTTCGTTGTTGTTGATACGCCTCAATCAGTTTAACCGCTTCGGGCTTACAACCGGGTGTATCAGCAACGGCGCGCCAGCCCCCTTCAAAGTCTTGGTCAAAACTCATAAAATCTAACTCAAGCAGCGCTGCCTTGTCTTCAATGCATGTGGCTTGCGCCGCTTTCGCACCACTAGATGCCAACATAACACTAACCAATAAGAACTGAACGAAACGACTCATTACAAATAACCAAAGTTTATTTATTTTATTTATCATTAGCACTCTTTCGTCCCCATCTCAAGCGCCTCACATCGGCAGTTTATTGATTCACATCAACACGTCATAAGGCGTTTAGCAGTAACCTGCGAGCATTTAGCTCCGCACGTAACTGGATCAGCATCTTAAACTATGTCGATGTATAAAAGCCCCGAACTACTCGCCCCTGCCGGGAATCCGACCGCCATGAAAATCGCCTTTGCCTACGGTGCAGATGCGATTTATGCCGGCGAGCCACGCTACAGCTTACGGGTAAGAAATAACAGCTTTACGTTGGCAAATTTAGGTGAGTCGATCGACTACGCTCACAAACTGGGTAAACGCTTCTACGTCGTGGTCAACATCGCACCGCATAACGCAAAACTTACGCAGTTTGTTGAACATATGGCGCAAGTGGTAGCCCTAACACCGGATGCATTAATCGTCTCAGATCCGGGTATCGTGATGTTGCTGCGCCAGCACTTCCCTGAACAAGCACTGCACTTATCTGTGCAAGCTAACACCGTGAACTGGGCGGCACTCAAGTTCTGGCAACAACAGGGCATCGAGCGGGTGATCCTCTCACGCGAACTGTCTTTGCAAGAGATCAAAGAAATGCGCGAACACGTGCCTGATATGGAGCTTGAGGTGTTCGTCCACGGCGCTCTGTGTATGGCTTATTCGGGTCGCTGTTTACTCTCCGGTTACACCAATAAACGTGATCCCAACCAAGGCGCATGCACCAACGCATGTCGTTGGAAGTACCACACGCAACCTGCACAGCAAGACGAAGTCGGCCAATATATACCGGACCCCATCTTAGTCGCCGATCCTCAACGTCCCGATGAGCCCATGCTACTGGATGAAGATATTCATGGCAGTTATCTGATGAACTCCAAAGACCTCCGTGCCGTTGATTTAGTCGAACCGCTGACGCAAATGGGTGTTCACTCACTGAAGATTGAAGGTCGAACCAAGTCCGACTATTACGTCGCACGTACAACCCAAGTCTACCGACGTGCCATTGATGATGCGGTAGCGGGCAGGCCGTTCAACCCGCAACTGCTCAATGCACTCGATGGTATGGCGAACCGAGGTTTTACTCATGGCTTCTTGCAACGCCACAGCGCACAGTCACTGCAGAACTACGAACGCGCTCATAGTGAAGGAAAAGAGCAACTTGTCGGTCAGCTACTCGCAAGCGACAACCAAGATGCCTACCTTATTGATGTAAAAAATGCATTCTCGGTGGGCGATGAACTTTTACTCATCACGCCCAAAGGTAACTATCCACTTAAAGTCACTGAGCTTGTGGATAACAAGGGAATGCCACTTTTACGCGCACCAGGCTCGGGTTATCAAGTCTATGTTCCTGCTGAAGTCGCTATCGAATCAGGAGATAGACCCATGTGTTTTCTGATAAAAAGGAGCGAGCATGATCACCATTAACGAAGACTGCATCAACTGCGATATGTGTGTACCTGAGTGCCCGGTCGAAGCGATCGAGATGGGTGACGAGCATTACGAAATTAAGCAGTCGTTATGTGTCGAATGCGAAGGTTTCTATCCTGAGCCCAGCTGTTATGCAGTATGTCCGGTCGATGCAGTGGACATCGGCAAGTAAAAAACAGCGAAATTTGCTATGCTTTGCCGCCAAGAACACGAATAAAGGGGCATCGCCATGGGATTACAGGTCATTAAGCATCCGCTTGTACAGCATAAGCTTGGGTTAATGCGTAAACACGGAATCTCGACCAAGAGCTTCCGCGAACTTGCCAATGAAATCAGTACGTTACTTACCTACGAGGCCACCAGTGACTTTATGCTGGAGCCACATACCATCAAGGGCTGGAACGAAACACCTATTGAGGTCGAGCAACTTAAAGGTAAAAAAGTCACGGTAGTCCCCATTCTACGCGCCGGTATGGGCATGCTGGATGGCGTCACCACACTCATCCCCAGCGCAAAAGTCAGTGTTGTCGGCTTATACCGTAACGAGGAAACGTTAGAGCCCGTCAGCTATTTCGATAAATTCGTTAACGACATCGACCAGCGCATCGCTCTCGTTATCGACCCGATGCTCGCTACCGGCGGCAGTATGATTGCCACCCTCGACATGCTCAAGCAACAAGGCTGTAAGGACATTCGCGTACTCGTGTTGGTGGCGGCACCGGAAGGCGTTGAAGCCGTATTAGCCAAGCATCCCGATGTACGAATTTTTACTGCATCACTCGATGAGAAGCTCAATGAACAGGGATATATCATCCCGGGGCTGGGCGATGCCGGGGATAAAATTTTTGGTACCCGTTAACCGAGCTAAACAAAGAGACTGCTAAAGCACTGACACTTTAGCAGTCATCAATTAAGTAATGCATCGATCAGCCACGCTGATAAATTATTGCGACCACTCAAACCAGACTTCGCATAGATGGCGGATGCCTGTTGTCGCACGGTTTTTTCCTTCGTACTCCTGACTTCCGCAATTTCGTTAAATGTCAGCCCTTTGATCATCAATACAGCGACCTCTTGCTCACTCGGCGAAAGCTTCCATTCATTAAACCAAGTTTTTACCGTTGAGTAGGAGGCCTCCTCTCTCGCATCTGCACTTTCTTGATGCTTTATCAACGCAGTGCGTAAATGCGCCAGTTCATTGTTTCTGCGAATAACACGACGCCAGAGCACGATGAAAGCGATAATAGAAATGACGACGGTAATCCCCTCAACGATCAAATGCCAAACTGCCACTTCCATTTTATAGTCAGCTACAACATCCGACACATTGGCCCCTGCAATCAACAAAAAAACGACCATCAACAATCGGTCAATTGTCATAAATCCCCCTGCTATAGCTGTTATAGGACATGTGTCCGATGTCTTTTCATCATAAAAACCCTAGATTATGTGTTGATATTAACCGATGGAGTTGATGATGTCTTTTACCCGCATCAAAGCACCGAAAATTTTTGTTTCGCTGAGTGCGTTATTTTTTCTGAACAATGCTTTTGCGAATGACCTCGTAGATTACGCTCGGTCGAATATTCTCGAACATGATCCTACGACCTTACAAACCTTCAACACACGGAGTTGGTTAGCAGAACCCATCACCGCCTCTATTATGCGCTGGCAGACCCAAGATAATGCGATAGGTAGTGATGAAACTGAACTATTATTTGAATTTGCGTTTCTCACACCCAAGCAACATGAACTTCTTCAGTCATCAAAACAATTGAGTCATCAATACCATGTTGTTCAACAGCAACAAATCGACTTGTGGATATCTGGCACAATTCGTCAACTGTTTTGGGAAACTCAACAAGCTGAGGTCGAGCAACGCTTTATAAAGCACACTATCGATGCACTCAATAAAATGCTGGCGACTGTCGAGCTTCAAGTTCAGCAAAAGCAATCGCCTAAGTATGCGCAACTCATTATTGAGCAGCGCCTTAATAGCTATAACGTTGAGCTCAATAAAAAGCAGGTCGAGTTACAGCATTTCTATCGGCTATGGCAGCAATACACGGGTCAAGCTCAGTTGCCCGACACCCTAGAAGAACCTAATTCGGACTCGTCGAATCTGACGCACCCGAGCGTTCAAGCGATTGAATTACAATGGCAACTTGCGCTATTAAACGCCGAAAATAATGCCGCGAGTCAAAGTAACTGGCGCGCAACGGCCGGTGTCAAAGATATTCGTTCAGTCGCGGGAACAGAAACACAGCTCGGGGTCGGACTCGCGATACCCTTAACATTTTCTCGGACACTTTCGTCGCTCGACCTTGATGCGTTGCAGCGCGAGCAATCTGATATCAATACCCGCTTAAAAACGACCGTGATCGACATTCAAACCCGAATCGCCCAGCGCCGAAGTCAGTATCAACAATTACAACAACAAGTTGAGCTGGCGAAACAAAATGCTTCTATCAGTTCGCAAGCACTCGATGAGCTCGACGCGCTATATCGACAACACCAAATTGATACAAAAATGTACATCGAGCGGCTGATAGAACAACTCAACTATCAGAAGTTCTTCCAACTCACGCAAGTACAGCTTCAGATGGCCAAAGCACAACTCAATCAAGCTCAGGGAGTCTCTTTATGAACCGTCGTACCCTTGGTTATTCATTTCTTTTAATACTAGTGGCGTTGAGTTCAACGCAAGTATCTGCACAAACAGCAGTCTCTATCGCAGAACTTAAGAACTATGAGCTTGGGCTACAGCAGCCGGAAGTTGCTGATATGGTACCAGGAGCACCGCTATTGGCGACTTACCAACCGATGACCCAGAAGCATTTAGTGATTGCGAATCCGTTCGAGAACGCACATGTCCAATTTGCAGTGACGGATGGTACTCGCGTTAATTTAGGTCAACGCATTGCAACCATCACGGGCCCGTCTGTCGAACACTTTTTTCACCGTCTCGAGACGGTAAAAGCACAATATGACGTTGCTCAACAACAGCATAAAAGTAAGTACAATTTATACCAACGCAATGCCTTGTCAGCTGATGATTGGCAAAACTTTTTAGACCAATACCTCCGTCTGTCGGATCAAATGCATGAAATTAAAATTCTTTTATCGCGCTTTCATCAACTCGCCGATGATAGCGCAGAACTAAAGGCCCCCATCGACGGCGTATGGCAATCAGACTCCGATGACATGCGAATTGGCTACGTCATTGATAGGTCTGAAATACGCCTTGCCGTTCAAGCGCCCAATGAACTTGCATCGTCGGTGCACCACATCAGCGTTCAAGGCGAACGATTCACTATTGACTATCGCGAGCAATCGACACGAAATGGCTTTACCACACTGTGGTCATCGCCGCTAACAGAGAGCAAATTTACACTTTACCAACGAATGAGTGTAATTCCGCTCCGAAACATCGCAAACGCATTCAAAGTACCTGGCTCAGCGGTGTCATCATTAAACGGCGAACCTGTCGTTTTTAGTGTTGATAAACAAACCATTCATCCGATTCCAGTTAGCGTAAGCGCTGTTGAAGGTGAAGATTACTATGTAGCCGCTTCCACATCGCTCGATAATCCCATCGTGACTCATTCTGTCGCTGCGCTTAAAGGTATAATCGATAGTCGCGAGGAGGCGCAGCAATGATTGCCAAATTGCTCAGTTTCTCATTAAAAAACCGACTATTCGTTTTTATCACCTTTTTGCTCATCATAGCAGCGGGAATACAATCATTTCGGCAACTCCCGGTGGATGCCTTTCCAGAGATATCACCGACGCAAGTTAAAATTATCTTGCGAGCTCCCGGAATGGCCGCAGAACGGGTAGAAAATCAAGTCACGCACCCCATCGAAACCGAATTGCTGGGGATTCCTAACCAGACCATCTTACGTTCGACAACTAAATACGGTATCACCTCGATTACATTAGATTTTGAGGAAGGCACTGACATTTATTGGGCGCGCCAACAAGTGGCAGAGAAGCTTGCCGCCGTGCGCGATGCGCTGCCCGCGGGTATACAAGGTGGACTTGCGCCCATGAGTACACCATTAAGTGAAATGTTTATGTTCACTGTTGAAAACCCCGACCTCACGCTCAGTGAAAAGCGACACTTACTCGACTGGGTCATTCGTCCTGCGTTGCGTACAGTAGAGGGCGTAGCCGATGTGACTAATTTAGGCGGCAAGGTAAGGACTTTTCAGTTCAGTCCCGATCCCATCAAACTGAGCGAAGCTAAGGTGTCATTAGATACCATCAAGACACGTTTGGAGGAAGCCAATCAAGTCGGTAACTTAGGACGCGTCACACTGGGCACCGAAACCTTTAGTGCTCGCGTCTCGGGCCGTATCGTTGAATTAAACGATTTAGCCGCACTGAGCGTGGAAAATGCCAATGGTGATATCTACCGACTCGAGCAGCTTGGCGAAGTCTCATTGAGTTACTTACCGCGATTTGGCGCTATCACCAAAGACGGTCAAGAGGCGGTAGAAGGCTTAGTGGTTGGCTTAAAAGGCGCTAATGCAGCGGCTGTAGTCGCGTCTGTTAAAGATAAGCTCACACAACTACAAAGCAGCTTGCCGCAACACACTGACATCAATGTTTTCTATAACCGTAAAGGCCTGATCGATACAGCGATTGCCGGAATTTCTGATGCGTTGATGGAATCTATTGTATTGGTCATCGCGGTATTGGTGTTCTTTTTACGAAATATCCGCGCGTCTATCTTAGTCTCGCTGTCCATTCCTATCGCAGCGCTCATTACATTCATCTGCTTGCGTCAGATTGGCTTATCAGCCAACTTGATGAGCTTGGGCGGGTTAGTTATTGCCATCGGTATGATTGTCGATTCATCCGTCGTCATTACCGAGAAAGTTGAAACCGAACTCAATTCAGAGAAAAACTTGCCGATCCTGCATAAAATTTATCGCGCAAGCTTATCGGTTGCGCCCTCAGTAGTCAGTGGAACCATTATTATCGTACTCGTGTTTCTACCCCTATTGACGCTGACAGGCCTTGAAGGCAAATTGTTTTCGCCAGTTGCGCTCACAATTGTCATCGCTATTGCAGCATCACTTGTTACCGCATTGACCTTGATACCCGCACTCGCCTCATTGATGATGCGTCCTAATAAACGCCGCAATAAGATGTTAGAACGCTTGCAGGCAAGCTACCGCGTAATACTCAATAGCGCATTAACGCACAAACCTTTGTTAATCACGGGTTTTGTAGTCCTGTTTGGTCTGAGCGCCTTAAGTTTCATCATGGTCGGTAAGACATTTATGCCGACCATGGATGAAGGCGACATTATCGTACAGTTTGAAAAAGCGCCCACCTTGTCACTCAGCGAGTCAATAGCCATTGATACGCAAGTCGAAAACGCACTACTAGAACAAGTCCCTGAAATTAAGCAAATTGTCGCACGTACAGGGTCTGATGAACTGGGTCTTGATCCCATGGGATTAAATGAGACCGATGTGTTTATGGAGCTGAAACCACGAGATGAGTGGCGTTTTGACAATAAACAAGCCTTAATTGATGCCATCCGTGAAGTTGTATCAGGTTACCCTGGCATGAATGTGAACGTGACGCAGCCGATTCAAATGCGTATTTCGGAAATGCTAACGGGCAGCACCGGTGCAGTTTCAATTAAAGTGTTCGGCGATGAGATGGACACATTGGCAGGTTTGACCGATGAAATTGTTGCGTCGGCACGCGATGTTGAGGGTGCCGTCGATGTGCAGGCAAGCGTGATAACCGGTGCGCAGTTTCTAAGTATCGTTCCTGATATGCAAAAGCTGAATTACTATGGCATTTCAAAGCGTGCCTTTAGCGAATTTATCCACTCACAATTAAGTGGCTACTCGGTCAGCGAGGCGGTGAATGGAAGAATTCGCACACCTATTGTGTTCGGCTCACAGAGTGAACGTTCCGGATACCAAGCTGTGACACGACTCAACTCGCTCACAATTATTGCCGAACAAGGTAAAGCCGTGCCACTTAGCGAAGTCGCTACTATCAGTTTCGAGCAAGGTCCAGCCATTATCGAGCGCGAAAATAGTCACCGTTATGCACTCATTACAACGAACGTTGAAAATCGTGACGTCGTTGGGTTTGTAAATGAACTACAAAGCCAAATTGAGAAGCAGGTTGAGCTACCTGCCGGTTATTTTGTCGAATATGGCGGTGAGTTTGAGAACCAAGCGCGTGCCAGCGCCAATCTACTGATGGTAATACCTGTTGCACTGTTGCTGATTGTCATACTTTTGTTTACTTCGATGGGCTCACTTGGGTTAACCGCGATCGTACTCACGAATATACCGTTCGCATTAAGTGGCGGTGCTATTTCACTGTGGATTAGCGGTCAATATATGTCTGTGCCTGCATCCGTAGGTTTCATCGCATTAATGGGTGTGGCGATTCTTAACGGGATCGTTATGGTCAGCCACTTTGAGCAAACCAAAATACACTTCTCGCACCTGCCCTCGCTCGTGATCGCTGGCGCAACCGACCGTTTAAGGCCGGTATTAATTACAGCCATCACGGCGATATTTGGACTCATTCCCCTGTTGGTCTCTACCGGTCCAGGTTCCGAGATTCAACGTCCGCTCGCCGCCGTGGTCATCGGTGGACTGGTAACCGCGACGCTGGCGACCTTGTTGTTATTACCGGCGCTCTATCAAATCACAAATAGGAAGCACTACCATGAACAGTAAACTGCTAAAGTTGTATTTTAGTCGTGAGCAAAAAGCAGATGTGGTCGACTGCCTATTACAAATAGACGCTCTTTCGGGCTTTAGCCTGTATGAGATTGATGGCTTCAGTCGTCGCCACGAACGCTACGATATTGCCGAACAAATCCGCGGCGCCCGACGCATGTTAGCGGCCGAGGTCGTGTGTAACGAACACGACCTCACCGAAATAAGAGCCGCCTTGCAAAGACTCAACTTTAAAGAGCCCATTCGGTTCACCCTGCACCCTATTGAGGCAATGGGGCACTTAATTTGAGCACTCACAATTATGGGCTACACTTAGATGCCATGGTTGCTTAGGAGCCAAGAATGAGTACCACTAAAATTAATTATATTGAAATGCCTGCAAGCGATATCGCCGCAACTAAGCAGTTTTTCAATGACGCCTTCGGTTGGGAGTATATCGACTATGGTCCCGATTACGCGGCTATCAAAAATGCCGGTATTGATGGTGGCTTTTACAGTGCGCCGCTAAAAGCGCAGACGGCACAAGGCAGCGTATTGGTGGTACTTTACAGTCCCGACTTACAAAAGAGTCTGCATGCCGTCGAACAGGCAGGTGGTGAAATCATTAAGCCCATTTTCAGCTTTCCAGGCGGTCATCGATTTCACTTCACCTGCCCCAGCGGCAATGAATATGCGGTTTGGTCAGAGTAACGTTACGGCGTGCCTTGCGTGAGTAAGCGTCCCTGTGAGCCCGACCAAAGATAAGACACCTGCGCGGCGACGCCATCGTCTTGTACTGTTGCGTCACGCACAATAAACACACCATGTTCGCCGATGACATCAAACGCCCCATTGTCCAAATTAACGACCAACGCGGTCGTTTCATCGACACCCACCGCTAAAGCAGTCGATGTATCCGCAGCTAAACGCATCAAGCGCGCTTGTCGACCGCGCTCAGAAAAATGCGTATCGAGCGTACCAAAACGAAATAACCCGGTGCCTCCGGCCGGATTGTAAGTCAGTGAGTCGACACTTAAACCCGCGGGACAACTGTTATGTAAATCACAATCGCGCGGGGGAGGCTCTACTGCAAAACTCCCTTGCTGCATGGCTGCTTTACTACTGCCATTCGAGATCATAGGCCCTGCACTTTGTACCGCGGTTCCTGCACTCGTACCACCAACAACGGTTTGTCGGTTCGCTACGCGTTCGGATAATAAAGTTAAGGCATGTGAAGGACTATTATCAGCTCGAACCCACGCTTGGCGCGTCAAATTTTGATCACCGCCATTAAAAAATAGGCCATTAGCTTGCGCTAATAAATCAGTGGTTTGTTGGGGACTTTTACAGAAATTGACCTGTTGCTGATATAACTCGGGGTAGCGTTCATCAAGATCGTTGTTGTTCAGTAGTTCTGACTGCACCTGACTTAAATCTTCGCAGCGCCCCTCCGAACGCGCTTTTACCACAGCAACATCTAACGGCAACCACATACTTTTTGCGCCAAGTTGTTGGAAGACCGATTGGTAAAAAATAACGGCATCGTAAGGATTAACAGAAGCCGACGTTGAAAATAAAATAAGTGGTTGTTCACCTGCATTTTGTGTTTGTTTCGCCATCGTAATAAAACGCTGGAATATTGCCACCGACTGCGCGCTTTTAGATAAACCAACACGCACAAACTCGCGGTCATCTTTCAGTTTATTGTTGCTAAGAGTATCGATCCAGTCGGTTTCTTTGCAGTTGGAAGGGCTATAATTGGAGCAAATTTTTAACGCCCCACCCGCCAGTAGAAGATGGCGATAATCGTCGTTTTTTTCACTTGCATAACCACTTAGAGAAAGCGCAGTCAGCGTAGTGATTATAAGATAGTTTAAGCAAGCCTTAGATAACTTCATGTCACAGCCTCGATAAGATAATGAGCTTGTTCTGGAACAGTCACTATGACAATTAGCAAAATTGACAGCGCTGATTGCGAGTGCTATCCCTATAAACGTCAACTGCGACAAGAAGACTAAATAATAAATACTATGTTAAAGAAAGCATATCAACTAGCAAGCTATCATTACGATAGTTTCTACCTATCAGAATGGTTTGACGAGTAGGCCACGGTAGCCCCAGCGGTTACTGCGGCGAGCGTGTGTCAAATCACCTCCTCCGTATCTGACCTTTTCTTAAAGGTCCTTGCAAACTTGTTCATGAGCCGCAGTCTGTCCAATCGACAGGTCTCGTGACATAAATTTCTTCTGCCTAGCAGGCAGGCTAAAAAAATAATTAAAACCACAAATGAGATTCTTATGTCCAAGTGGAGCTTACTTGTAGCCGGTGCAGGACTCTGCCTGTCACCCGTCGCTATGGCTGTGCAGCAGGCACAGCAATCAGAACAACAAGATTTAGAAACCATCGAAGTGACTGGCTCGCGTTTGAAGGGCGTTGATATGGAGGGTGCAAACCCTGTCCAAATGTTCAGTCAAGAAGACATCATTGACCGCGGTCATTTGACCATAGGCTCATTCCTACGTGATCTGCCTCAGGCAGCCACCGCAGGCACATTCACGACAAATGGCAACGTCGGCGGTGCCGATGGCGCCCCGGCCGGTTCAGCCGGCGTGAGTTTACGTGGCTTAGGTAGCAGTTCGACGCTGGTCTTGGTCAACGGTCGTCGCGTTAACGTCAGTTCGTTTGCCAATGGCTCAGACTCATTCGTTAACGTGAACAATATTCCAATGGCTGCTATTGAACGCGTTGATGTGCTTACCGACGGCGCATCAAGCATCTACGGCTCTGATGCCATTGCCGGAGTGATCAACTTCATCTTACGTGACGATTTTGAAGGTCATGAAATCTCGTTAATGTACGGTGATGACACCGCAAGCTCAGATGCCAGCCGTGTGAACGCCACCTATGTCGGCGGCTTTAATACCAAAAACTCAAACACCACCGTCATTCTCGATGTGGTAAAGCAAAACGCGCTATTCAATTCAGATAGACCGATTGATGTCACTTACGAGTCCAACACTTTTGTAGATATCGACGGCACCGAATACGCAGAACCTTATTGCAACGGCGGTGAAGCCTTAGCAGGCGAGCGCTGTGACTACGATTATGTTATCCAACGCGCGATTCAGCCCGACTACGACAATATGGGTGCCACCCTAAGTCATACCTATCGTTTAGGGGATATGACCGAGTTTTTTGCAGAAGCGATGTATCAGCACAATGAAGGCCATGCTTATGACTCAGGTGCTGCCTTTGGTGTTACTGTACCGGCCGACTCACCGATCGTGCCGGATTGGGCACGGCAAATTGATCAACAGGACGGCAGCGCTGACCCGATCTACGTAGATTCTCGCTTCCCAGATAGACGCACGCAAAGTTACACCGATAAATCCTATCGAGTATTAGCAGGCTTGCGTGGTGAACTCGGCTATTGGCAGTGGGAAACCGCCTTAGCTTATGGCAAAACAGAAAATGAAATCCTACACACTTCAGGGTTTTATTCGGTAGCCGCGGTTGAAGCAGCGACCAACGCAGGGCAATTCAACCCGTTTAATCTCGGACGCGATAATAGCGAAGAGCAGCTTGCTGCCTTGCGCACATTAGCACCTCGCCGCGGTGAGTCGACTTTAGCATCTATCGATTTTAACCTCAGCGGTGACTTGTTCGAAATGCCTGCTGGCTATGTGAAGTCCGTATTCGGTGGAGAGTACCGTACCGAAGAAATTAGCGACAATCCTGCTGATATCGCCGCTAATAACGGTGTTTTTGCGCTGGGTGCCAGCCAAGCTGAAGCCGATCGCAATCAGTATGCGGTGTATGGTGAGTTTCATGTACCTATCACAAGCTCAATAGACACTATTGTTGCTTTGCGCTATGACCATTACTCGGATTTTGGTGGTGACGTGAATCCGAAACTCTCGGTACGGTGGCGTGCCACCGATGACCTCGTGTTTAGAGCATCGGCAAGCACCGGTTTCAGAGCGCCATCACTTAATCAGCTCGGTGCAGGTACATCACTGTCAGCAGCTTATGTTGACTGCGAACCGGGTTCGCAATACGCCAGTTTGTGCGGCGATAACGGCGCAGCCTTGGGTGAACTTGAACTCGATCAAGAAACCATTGGTAACCCAAATCTCAAAGCCGAAAACTCCACTGCGTATAACACGGGCGTATCGTGGAATATCACGGACAACTGGCAGTTTACGGCCGACTATTGGCGCTATGACCACGAGGATATTGTTGATATCGACGCGAATACAACGCTCGACGCCTGTGTGAATGGCAGTGCGCCAGTCGTCAATAGCATCGAAGCGCTGAATGGTGCATTTGGCTGTGTTGTTGATGCGGATGGCGACATCTTCTACATGCGAACCGGTTACTTCAACGTTGGTGAACAAACCACCGATGGCGTTGATATTAGTACCGATTATGACCTGAAAACAGAGCGCTGGGGCCAATACAAATTATTTGCCAGCGCCACCAAGACCTTCAGCTATGAGCGTAAAGCAACCGCCGACTCTGAACCTGAAGATCTTTTGGGCCGATTAAGCGGTGCCGCTGAAATTGCACGTCCTGACTTTGTCGCTGACTTTGGCTTGCAGTGGTATCAAGGTGCTATCGATGCCAGTCTCATTGGTCACTACGTCAGCAGCATGGGTGACGGAGATTTTCAATGGGGCGGCAACGATACCGTCGATTCATGGCTCACATGGAACGCCAGTTTTGGTTACCAAATCATGGAGAATCATAAGCTATTATTAACGGTCAGTAATCTGTTGGATGAAGAGCCACCCTATGCTTCATCACCCACCAACGGCTATGCTTCGTCCATCCATGACTGGATGGGACGCGAAATTGGCCTACGCTATACCGTTAGCTTTTAGTAGGCGAAATTATGTCTAAACGTCGTAACAAGATGGCCATGCCCGATGCCTTGGTCATCTTATTTTTCGTCGCTTTACTGGCAGCACTAGCCGCATGGTTAGTGCCTGCCGGTGCCTTTCAGGTAAACCCCGAAAATCAAGCGATCGAACCGGGCAGTTTTAGTTATGAAACAAGCGAGAAAACAGACCTTCCGTTGTTTGCTGAACAGGGCAAAATCGGTCTCGCAAACGTAGCTTTTGAGGGGCTCGTTTCGGGCACCAAATGGGGCTCCGCCATTGGCGTCATAGCTTTTATTCTCATCGTCGGCGGGTCATTTGGCATCGTGTTAAAGACATCAGCCATAGAACATGGCGTGCTGAACCTTATACAAAAAACTCAGCGCTTTGACCGCGTGTTTTTAGTGACGATGTTTCTAATGTTTTCCCTCGCGGGGGCTATCTTTGGTATGGGCGAAGAAGCCATCGCGTTTTGCCTCGTGCTCTATCCGGTGATGCGCTCACTCGGGTATAACGCCGCGACAACCGTGTTGATCACCTATGTCGCCACACAAATTGGCTTTGCCACGTCATGGATGAATCCATTCAGTGTTGCCATCGCACAGGGCATCGCCGAAGTACCATTAATGTCCGGTGCCGGGTTTCGGATGGTGACATGGCTCGCCTTCACACTGGTAGGACTCCTATTTACTCTGCGTTACGCTGAGCGCACGAAAGATAATCAAGCACGCGCCGAGGCGGGTCTAATCGAGTCCCAGTTTGGTAAAACCGATAGTGCCATTTTGACAGTCTTTTTTATCGGTTTAGTTTGGGTCATTTGGGGCGTAACCACTCGTGCTTACTATATCCCCGAAATCGCTGCACAATTTTTCGTTATGGGTGTTAGCGTGGGTATCATCGCGATTATCGCGCGTCGCCTCAGTGCTAATGATGTGGCGCGTGCCTTTAATCAAGGTGCCCAAGATCTATTGCCCGCGGCGCTTATCGTGGGGTTTGCTAAGGGATTAGTACTCTTGTTGGGTGGTGACGATCCAAGCCAAGCATCTACACTCAATACCTTGCTATACCACGCCAGTGAACTGATTGGCGATGCCTCTTCCGCGACCAGTGCCAGCTTGATGCTGGTGTTTCAGTCGGTATTCAATTTCTTCATCGCGTCTGGATCGGGGCAAGCAGCACTCACCATGCCACTGATGGCGCCACTATCGGATTTAGTCGAGGTAAGCCGGCAGGTCGCCGTACTCGCCTTTCAGTTGGGCGATGGATTAACTAACATCATTATTCCCACGTCTGCCTCATTAATCGGTTGTTTAGGTGCCGTCAAACTCGACTGGAGTGAGTGGATTAAAATCATTTGGCGCTTTCAACTCGTTATTATGGCGATGGCGCTCATCACCGTTATTACCGCTGTATCAATAGGATTTAACTAACCATGCTCACGCTGATAAAGAACGCTCATGTTTGGAGTCCAACGGAATTAGGCATTTGTGATGTGCTAATTGCAGATAAACGCATCGCTGCTATTGAACCTCAAATAGAGTGTTCATTCGGTTCGCTATCTGTCACCCAAATAGATGCTCAAGGACGCTGGTTGGTACCTGGCTTTGTCGACCCACTCGCGCATTTCAATGGTGGTGGCGGAGAAGGCGGCTTTCACACCCGCACACCGGTGATGCCGATAACCGATGCCATTCAAGCAGGTATCTCTACCATGGTGTCCGGACTTGGGACAGACGCCTCTACGCGTTCTCTCAGCGATATGCTTGCCAATGCCCGAGGCTTAGCTAACCTCGGTCTTAGTACCTATTGCTACACAGGCTCCTACGAATACCCGGTGCGTACCGTTACGGGCACCGTGCGAGATGACCTTATTCTGATCGATAAATTTATCGGCATCGGAGAGCTCGCGATTGCTGATAAGCGAGGCTCACAGCTCAATGCCGCAGAACTCGCTCGTGTCGCAAGTGAGGCCAAAGTGGGTGGACTGATTAGCGGCAAAGCGGGCATCACCTTTTTACACGTGGGTGATGAAGCAAGCCAACTCAATATCATCGAGCAATGCTGCCATGATCACGATGTCGACCTCAACCAGTTTTACCCTACCCACATGAACCGACATCAATCACTAATGGAACAAGGTGCTGAACTCGCCAACCATGGTTTAATGCTCGATCTCACCTGCTCGACAACCCCCGAATTGGTTGCCGAGGGCGAGATTCCCGCAGCTAAATGCTTAGCTCAATTACTGAGTGAAGGTGTACAAGCCACACAAATTAGTCTCAGCACCGACGCCAATGCCAGTTTGCCTGATTTTGATAGCCACGGAAAACTACGCGGCCTAAAGGTGGGCAGAGCGGTCAGTTTACTTGAGTCAGTGCAAGAGGCGATTCGTGACGGTGTTGACGTCGAGCAGGTATTGATGGCTGCTAGCCAAAACGCGGCGCAGCGTCTAAAACTTGGTACTAAAGGGGCCATCGCGGTGGGCAAGGATGCCGATTTAAACTTGATGTGTCCCGATAGCCTCGCCTTAAGCCATGTTTGGTATCAGGGACAATTGGCCATGCAAGAGGGTCAGGTGAAGATCCGCGGCTACTTTGATGAGTTGTGATAAACTGATCAACGTATCAGTAAAGGAGAAATCTCATGGCACGTGCGCATGCATTACACATTTTGGTTAAAACCAAACCCGAAGCCGAAGAGCTAAAAAAGCAGCTCGCCAACGGCGCAAAATTTGCCGACTTAGCCCGTAAACACTCACTATGTCCATCGGGTAAACAGGGTGGCGACTTAGGCGAATTCCGCCGCGGTGAAATGGTACCTGCCTTTGACAAGGTGGTATTCGGTCAACCGACGCTGGAAGTACATGGTCCCGTTAAAACCGCATTTGGTTACCACCTGATTAAAACACTCTCGCGCGGCTAAACTGCATTATATGAGTGATTACCCAGGGCGGCCATCCGCTCTGGGGCTTCGCAAGATACTCTGGTACACACCGACAAAAAGACCATAGCTCAACATCCACCCCATTGCCGCAACCAGTAACCAACTGAACGTAGCCTCTGGCATCACCACAATCCCCACAACACGCACTAATGCAGCGAGTAAGATCGCTAAGAACGCAACAGTCATCACGGGTTTAGATTTTAAAGGGCGTCCGCTATGACCAAGTGAGATACGTGCCATCATCGCCAAAATTAGGCTACCCATTGCACCGACGGTTAACGCATGCAGTGCTGTACTTTTGGCAAGCTGAATATGAGTCGCCAGCAAACCTGCACTTTGCGCGTAGTAGATAGCAAGCAAGCCCAATCCAATCGGAATAAACGCATAAGCCCCGTGTAGAGACCATACTAACGGCACGTGCCAAGTTATCCATGGGCGCCAGCGCAACCAACGAATAGCGTGCAATGCACCGGCGACTGCAAACAATAAGGCAAGCACAGCGCCCGTTAACACTCCATCTAGACTGAACAAAAACACCACCGCGATAAGCCACGAGCAACCCAAAGCAGCACGTTCTAACCAAGGCCAAGCGCTTACCCGAGCAGTACCGGTGCCATTTGCAGTAAACATGGGTATGACACGCCCACCGATCACACTCATCAACAGGGTAATTAAAAAGACCGCAGCATAAGCGCCCTGCACCTGCCACGCATACTGATCAAACCAAAGCCCCGCGTGCATCATCGCATTTGTCGCGGTGAGTAACAGTAAAATAGGCACAAAGAATAAGTTACGGGTTTGATTCACATTAAGCAGCAGACGCGCAAACAACAGTGCGGCTACTGGCAATACACTTAAATCAATAAGGATGACCGCGAGCGCAGGCAGATAGGCACCAAACAGTAACGCCAACCTAGCTAAGCTCCAAAGCATGACGAGGACAAACAATGTCTTACCATGAGTAGCGCGCTGCCCCGTCCAGTTTTGTACTGCGGTTAGCAAAAAACCGAGAATAATTGCAGTAACAAATCCAAATAGCATTTCGTGAGCGTGCCAAAACAGTATGTTGCCGTAGACAGGTAGTGACACCCAGCCGCCAAGCGTCGCTATCCATAGACCAACCGCAATAATGCTAAAGCTAGCACCGAATAAAAAGAAAGGTCGAAATGCCTGGCGCAGTAGCGGCGTCAGGCGCATTTCCTGTTCCATTTGTGTCACTTGCATGAATAACTCCGTATGGGCTCATTATGCCTTACGAATTAATCATACATTTAAAATGCACTTTAATACCAGCGAAACTCAATTATCGAGTGAGCTGCGTCAATATTCGGTCGAGTTGATTGGCAAATGCCATTTTATCGCGAGCATGCAAAGGAGGAGGACCTCCGGTATGCTCGCCACTGCTACGCATGGTATCCATAAAATCACGCATATTAAGGCGCCCACCGATATTTTCTTTGGTGTACAGCTCGCCTCTTGGGCTCAGCGCTTGCCCACCTTTTTTGATCACATCCGCCGCCAACGGGATGTCTGCGGTGATCACTAAATCGCCGGCCTCGCAGCGTTCAGCAATTTCGTTATCCGCCACATCAAACCCCGACTCCACGCGCACTGAGCGAATGAACTTAGAAGGCGGCACGCGCAACGTTTGGTTAGCAACCAAAATAAGCGGCACCTGCTTGCGCTCAGCGGCGCGATACAAAATCTCTTTTATGGCCGTAGGACACGCATCGGCGTCCACCCAAATATTCATATCCGTTCATCACTCACTAATAAAAGATGGAAAGCATAGACAGACGGGCTAATCTAAGCAAACATAAGGTTTTAGAACAATCATACTAACAAAATCTAAGGCGGCTTATGAATAAACCTGCATTTGCAGCCCTTGCCGAATATATGGATCTGCTCCTTGATGCCATTTGTGTTGTGGATCCAGAACACCGCTTTAGTTACCTCAGCCCAGGTGCCCAACGCGTATTTGGTTATGAACCCGAAGAAATGATTGGCCGTTCAATGTTTGACTTTATGCACCCGGATCATCATGCCGAGACGCTGTTGCGTGCCGAGCAGGTCAATAATGGACGGGACGTGCTACATTTTGAAAATCGCTACATACACAAAGATGGCTCTGTAATTTATTTGCACTGGACAGCACGCTGGTCCGAAAAAGACCAAATGCGTATTGGTGTGGCACGCGATATCACTGCACAGCGAGCGTTGGAACAAGAACGCGAAGCACTGATCGAACGGTTAGAGCACATGGCACTCACCGACTCCCTGACTCAACTCCCTAACCGGGCGTTGTTTTATGATCGCGTGCGTACCGCACAAGCGCGGGCAGAGCGCGATGCCGGTGGGCTCGCGATACTCTATCTCGATCTCGATAAGTTCAAAGAGGTTAACGACCATTACGGTCACGCCACGGGCGATGAATTATTAAAAGCAGTCGCCACTCGGATTCAATCCGCGATCCGTAATACCGATACCGCAGCACGCTTGGGTGGAGACGAGTTTGTGGTGTTGGTGGATGCTTCACATACCCGGCGACTCGATAGTGCGATTGATAAGGTGGTGAATAAGATCCAGGCTGCGTTAAAGCCACCCCACATCATGAAACATGGGTCGTTAGCCATTACTGCCAGCATTGGTGTTGCCATGTGGCCCGAGCACGGTCACAGCATTGAGCAACTGCTACATCACGCCGATCAAGCCATGTATAACGCCAAACGGCGGGGAGGAAACAGCGTTGCTGTATAGCCAGCAACGCTGCTGATTGAGCTTAATTAAGCGTTTTTCTTCTCTTCAATATAATCATTGATGAACTGCTCAAGCACGTTCAATGGCACCGGACCATTGCCAAGTACGCGATCGTGAAACTCGCGAATATCGAACTTGTCACCCAGTTCAGCCTTCGCTTTTTCACGCAGCTCTAAGATTTTGTTCATACCAATTTTGTACGCTGTCGCCTGACCTGGCATCACAATATGACGCTCGACCATCTTCACCGCATCCGCTTTCGCGTTTGGCGTGTTATTTACGTAAAAATCGATACCCTCTTCACGCGTCCATTGCTTCGCATGAATACCTGTATCTACGACCAAACGCACTGCACGCCATAACTCCATCGCTAAACGACCAAAGTCAGAGTATGGGTCTTTATACAGGCCGATTTCCTTCGGTAGTTTCTCAGTGTATAAGCCCCAGCCCTCGCTGTACGAGGTATAGCGACCAAAACGACGGAACTTAGGAATCCCCTGAAGCTCTTGCTGAATCGCGATTTGCATGTGGTGTCCTGGGATGCCCTCGTGATACGCCAAAGCCTCCATTTGGTACGTTGGCATTGAGCCCATGTCGTACAAGTTCGCGTAGTAAGTACCCGGACGCGAGCCGTCCATCGAAGGCTGCTGATAAAACGCTTTACCCGCCGATTTCTCGCGGAAAGGTTCAACCGCTTTAACAATGAGATCGGCTTTTGGCTTAGTAATAAAGAGCTCATCTAAGCGACCGCGCATATCATCGATAATGGCTTTCGCTTCGCTTAAGTAACGTTGACGACCTTCTTCCGTATCGGGGTAGATGAAGTCGTCATTGTTCCGCATGTAAACGAAAAACTCTTGCAAGGTACCGTCAAAGCCGACCTCTTCCATAATACCGCGCATCTCGTCATGAATACGCTCAACTTCGCTCAAACCAATCTCATGAATTTCGTCAGCAGTGAGATCGGTCGTGGTAGTACGCTGTAGCGCGTTATTAAAGAACGCCTCACCATCAGGAAACTTCCATGCGCCCGCCTTCGTGGTCGCTTGCGCTTCAATATCCTTGAGCTTAACAATGAGGTTTTCGTAAGCCGGTTTTACCGATTCTAAAAACGCTGTTTTCGCCGAAGCAATTAACTGGTCGCGTTCTTCATCCGAAATCTCTAAGCCTTCAACCTTCTTATTAAAGTCAGCCCAAAGCGCACTCGCCTCACCGTCATCAAACGGCGCACCTGTAATGATATTTTTGCTGTCGCTGATCACATAAGGGTACACAAACTTAGGCGCAATGATGCCTTTGTCTGCACGTAATTGGAGGTTCTCAGCCAACTGTTCAAACAGCGCCGGCAGACCATTTAGCCGCGCGATGTAATCCTCAGCGTCGTCCACTGAGCTAATACCATGCTGGTTGATCAGCAACGAAGCTACGCTCGAGTGCAAACCAAACATCTGGTTAACCGGATAGTTATGATGGCGCCATTTAAAATCAGCAATATCATTTTCAAGCTGCTGCTTCATGAGCATCCAGCTGATTTTAGTCTGTTCATCGAGCTTCGACTCATCAATCGCTTTGACTTGTTCTAAATGCTTTTTGTTGAGCGCCAAGTCCTCTTGCGCCTGCTCCTCTGAGATGTCGTCCCACTTATCTTGGTCATCTTTAATACCCAAGTAAGACTGATACATTGGGCTGCGCATGACATTCGCCATAAAGATATCTTCAAACAGCTGATTCGCCTTTTCAGACTCGGTTTGTTGTGTTTCTTGTTGAGTCGATTCAGCCGACGCTGTTTTCTGCTCAGCCGAAGCCGACTGAGCGCTGGTATTTGCGTTGTCAGAACACGCAGTGGTCATCAATACCACCGACACCGCTAAGGCGATTTTTTTATATTCGAACATCGTTTTTCTCCTTTAAGTTTGTACAACTTAATAACCTTTACAGTGAAGGGTGTCAACGCAACTGCGCTGGAGGCGGCACCAACCGGGATGAGTATAGTCGCTTTTAATGCATTGTGTGTTCGTAGCGCGCCTCTATCTGACGTGCAGGCAACTCACCACCCACGATCGGCTTCAACGCACGCTGCACCTCGGGCACTAACGCGGCCAAAGCCGACAACATCGCCGGCTCACTGACATACTCATCAAACACCAAGGTCACCACTAAGCTCTGTGGAAAGCGCTGATAGTTCACCTCGTGTGTGAGCCATACGAAACCCTCATGCTCAACTTTGGCATCCTCGCAGACCTCGGTCAGCGCACGAATAATGTCACGTTCGGTTTGTTTGTGTTTTGGGGGCATGGTTTAAAGGCCTTGAGATGGTTTATGAAAAAGCGTGCCGCAATGTCGTTCAACTCACATAGTTTGCTAAAAGAAGATTTCGCGGCCGTGATAATGATTTTTTTGTTGTAGTTAGTCATGAGTTGCTGATCGATAAGCACATTTGAGTTACGTTTAACTATACGGACTTAGTTGGATTCATCAATGTCTGGTTACGACAACCAAAAACCATTATTCATCGGACACTATTGGATGAAAGGAGAGCCTTGCCTACAATCCAGCCGTATCGCCGGCGTCGACTGGTTTGTCGTGGTTGGAAGTAGCTAAGTCGCGCCAAAGGCGCTACCTACCCGATGTTTTGGATCTGAATGGATGATGTAGATATTATTTACTTATAAAACAAATGTTTGCTGATTTTACGGATGGCGTTCTTTGCATTAAGGATCCATTTTTGGATCCTTAATGCATACAAACTCTATATTCTAAAGACTAACCAATCTATCGTCTTTAACTGACTTTTCGAATAACGTTTGTTGTTCAAACTGAAACTCTTTGGGGTAATTTAAGGTCCTATCGCTAGGATTGTTAAGCTGGTTAAATAACGCCGTGGCCAAATGCCACATAACTATGGGCGGTATAGCATTTCCAATTTGTCTGTATGCGTCACCCTGACTTCCTGTGAGCTGAAACTCATCTGGGAAAGACTGAATTCTTGCCGCTTCTCTTGGAGAAAAACGTCGATACAATTCCTTCTCTTGGTCAACTAGAAGAACGGGATCTCGTGAGTTGAGGCTAACTTTAGCTAAATGACTTGTTATCGTTAAGCATTGAGAATTCAAGTCCTGTGCTAGAGCCCTTTTCATATTCGGCTTGGCTCGCTTTACACCATCGACAGCTCGTTTCGAAAAAAAATACTTCGGATCCTGTGGCCATAACGAATCAATTACATCGCTCAGAATTGACTTTGGTATGAGTCCATCTCCTGACCCATGAGTTTCATCAGGAAATTCAAATGTATGATTTAAGTCTTCTCTTACACCTATTATGAATATTCGTTCGCGCTTCTGTGGAACTCCAAAATCTGAGGAATTAATTAATTTGTGCGAAATCTTGTATCCTTGCGACCGAAACTTTTCGCAGGCTAAGTTAAAGTAATACCCTTGCCTTAGCCGATAAAACCCTTTGACATTTTCGGCTATAAACGCCTTTGGTTTAACCTCATCGATTATTCGCGCCATCTCCCAAAATAACTGCGACTCTTTCTTTTCTGGCTGCTTAGTAGGATTAACCGTAGAGAATGGCTGACAAGGAAATCCGCCAATAACAACATCCGCAGATAGTCCTCTTAATGACAAATTGCGGACATCCTCGACAATAGCTTTATGTTCAAAATTTTTGTTATATGTATGAATTGCTTTAGCATCTATATCTGACGCATGAATTACCTTTGCACCGGTTGCTGGGTATGCACTTCCAAGATATTCAAATCCCCCCAGCGCCCCTAAGTCAGCACCACCACATCCGCAAAATAATGAAACTATGGTTGGACTATAATTCATGGTCATATAAAGCTCCCACTATTTTCGGTAAAATCCAGTCTGTAATTTGTCGCGATACAAGTTAAGGTGTCGTTCTCATTTTGCTGGTAAGGGTTTGGGATTATGAATAACTTCACTCCATGCTCGGTGAAATAAACACGATAAATAAAATAACAATCTGAAAATTGCTGTGCCGCTATCCACTCATTTCTCGTGAGGTTTATTGAGTCATTGAAATTTCCGGCAGGTGCCGTAACTCTTTTAGTAGCCTTTACCTCGATATATTTTGCCCAGTCTTGACGCTCTCGCTCGCCTAAAACTGACTGAATGTCGTATCCTATTCCTTTTATTCGGCCAAGTTTTTTTACTCGATTAGCCAGCCTAGGGTTGATGTCGTTTACCTTACTTCTTTCATATTCGTAAACATAGTGTTCTCCTTCATCACCTAAGGCAACCATATTCTCACCCTGCCGCCCCTTAGTAAACTTAGCATAAAAAACGCCCTGTTCATGCTCATCGTCCTCTAAGGCTTGAACATCGGTGAAGAGTAATGAGTCATCGATATCTGACATCGAGGAAAAATATTTATTCCACGCGAATTCGGCGGCTTTTCGTCCTTCAATCGAATCGAGATCGTACTGCTTAAAGTCAAACAAAGGCTCTTTACTCCAGGCCGCCGCCAGAGCATCTAGATAAGGCTTCTCTCGCTTGTTTAAGCGTACCGAATTACCGACGAATCGGATAGCATTTGCCAAAACGAGTAGATTTAGCTGCTCGTTAACATGCTGATAAGTATAAGAAGTTGCTTTATCAGGCACGTAAATTTCTCTCTCAATGCTTTGATTAATATCGTCAATAATCTGTTCAGAAACTTCTCTGGGGGATGCTGTTCTGGTAAAAACATCAAGTGAGTTCAATATGTAGTAGCCAACTTGCTTTTTCGTGATAAAAATATCTTTTTCTTCAAGGCACTGCAGCACAGCAATGACATATGCAAATTGCCTGCATGAGACTCCTAGAGCAAGTTGAGGCTTTACTGTCTGTTCGATTTTATTCATTCCACTTGGGAATTGATATTTTGCACATAAATCCTTGAAAAATGCGGGCTGATCCGAATCTTCAAGTAACTTAGAAGCTCTATGAGATATACAAACATTATCGCTTTCATCCGTGTAATACATTCCAAAAAGCTTTCCTGCTATCTCTGTACGGTGGTTATCTAATGTTTTTTCAACACCGGTATCTAACAGTCTAAAAATTCTCTCGTTGAAAGCTTCTTTAAATTCAGCCTGAGGTATAGGGCAAATTTCGTTAAGTATATTTGCGTAAGTAGGTAAAAAATTATCTAAATCAGATATTCCCTTACCCCTTACAATAACGGCACGATATTGTTTAGTATGATCATACGCCATTTTTAACCTCTATAATTCCCTTAATTTTACATGCAATTACTTTTGCTAGCATAGGAGGAACCGCATTTCCCACCTGGCGATATTGGCTAGTTCTTTTTCCTTCAAAACTAAACGTATCAGGAAAACTTTGAATTCTTGCGCATTCTCGAACTGTAGGCACTCTGTTGGCTTTATAATGGAAATGATGATTGTGTCCTGCATCAATTGTAAAACATGGCCTTTCGCTATTCATTCTTGTCCAAGCAATATTTACCTTGCGTGTTCCCTGTAACTCAATTGGCAAGTCTTTATAGTTACCTCCATCAGGAACTAAGGCAATAATCTCTTTCGTTCTCTGTTTATGAGCTACAGCTTCATGATTTGTAAGTACTTGGCTACCACTCCTCATTTTCTTCTGAAACTCAGATGTAGCCTCTACCGAGTAAGTCATAATTGGAGAGCCCAGTTCATCATCTAGTAGAGGTAAATCGTCAATGGCTTCCTTTGTCGTAACTGGTCGGCTGACTTTGGATAGCTCAAAGTCCAAAAGTTTAATATCATGATTTTTAAACGCAATAAAAAAAACTCGCCGTCTATTCTGAGGCACGCCAAAATCAGCCGCATTCAATTTTTCTACAGAGACTAAATACCCTAGACGCGAGAGCCCATCTACAATTCTGCTCGCGAATGCGCCATTTCCCATACTCAATATGTTCGGTACGTTCTCGATTACGACAGCTTTTGGGTTAACTAAAGCAACCAGTTTTAAATATGACTGTGTTAACTGATTCCTCGGATCCTTTTCGTCCCTTTTTCCTGCAATAGAGAAACCTTGACAGGGCGGGCCTCCAAGCATTACGTCAACTTTATCAATAGATGCTATCGTCGAATCAGACAAACAAGACAGATCTTCATAAATCGCCTTAGCTTTTGGGAAATTTTTACCATAAGTTTCAAGGGCTTCTTTATCGTTATCAATTCCCGCCACCACATCAAAGCCAGCCATCGAAAACCCAAGCGATAGTCCGCCAGCTCCGCAAAACAGGTCTAAAACTTTTAATTTTTTATACATTAAATTCAATCCCTAAAAGCACTGTACAAAAATACATGTATCGACACTAAATTACAAGCCGTACCTCCCTTGAGTTTGGCTTAAGCATGTATGTCAATTTAGCCTAAAATGAGAGTATGCTTATCCTACAGAAATATGAAAACTAGCTTGATAGTACTGCTCTCCCACCTAACCCAACCTCTTCGAACCTTAGTTTTTACTACCCAAAAAGATGGGGAGGGTATCTAGTTACTAAAAATGCCCCCTCCCCAACGGAAGAGTGCTTTCTTATCAGAACCAGTGTTTGTGGTAGAGGTGGGGCTCCTCAATCAACACTTTTCACAGCGCTTATAAAACGCTTCATAGCATGATAGGCCTTACTATCGCCGGATAGCATCAATAATGCGGTCTTCTCGCGTTCCTGTTGGCGTTTCGATGCGTAACCATACGCGCTTGGCGTTGGTGATTGCTTCAATGTTTTCAAGTGTTGTACGAAACCCTTTTGTCGAAGTTCGAACGCCTGAGTTAGTTTCTTGACCAGTAAGCAGGTCCGCTGGCTCAAGACCTACAATTTTACCGTCAATGTGTAGTTGGGCGTCCAGAATAGCCACCAAGTCCATAAAGTTGGCCACAATCAGAAAGGCTTCATCTCCATGCGCCTCGTTCCATTGTGCTCCCAATCCAAGACAGGCGGTCGTGCAAGCCGCACCATGAGGGGCAATTCACGATTCCAAATGCAATTAGCATGGTGCAGAGTGCTCAGACAACAATGAGCCAACCTAACATCAATCCATGCAAGAACTAGTTAAAATTGACGATCCAAGGATCTTCACTCCCGAGCTCAAGATATATTTTTACTGTTCTACGAATCATATTCTGTGCAATTAAATGAAGTGTCTGACTATAACCAGACGGTGCGTTTGTCTCATAAACGTATCGACCATCTTTAAAGTAATTACGGTATTTGTAGAGCATTTCACGCTCGAAAGATGACACCAATTTACCTTGTATTTCTGCGGGTAGCATATCCAAGAGATTGGAAAGATTGTGCGAATCACCCGACACTTTGGGTCGACTGTATCGTTGATTCAGGGCGCCTAGGTTCTTTGAAGGCCTGAGTAGGTAGCTTTTAAGGATAATCTCGGCGGCTAACGCTGCATTCGTCATACTCACATTCCCGCAAATAGGATAAGTTTGTATCGCAGCTAAATAATATTTATGCGCCGTTTCGACCGCCCATGGTGCCATTTCCCATTCATCGCTTTCTGCTAAATTTCTAGTGGATATGTACTCCTGCTGCTTGGGCACGACAATGTAACCATCACCTGGTGAACCGAAAGTAGTCGTGTGGCCGATCTTATGCAACGCTGCGACGTACAAGCAAACAATCGCATCGAGCTTATCTTCGTGAGCCTTTACTTCCGAGCCAACGAGATTGTGCTCCCGGTCGAATTTAAAATGCTCTACCTGTACATAATTAGCTATTTTCAAACAGAGCACAGGTGAGTTCTCCAGACTTCGAAGCAGCCACCCGAGTCGACGTTGCCCGTGGACTTGATCAGCAACCTTCATCCCTTTTTTCTTCTTGTACTTCAGCCTTTCAGGTAACCCAAACAAGTTGATGATTGCCGGATGAGGATAACATTCCACCTGAAATTTTTTATCTGTAGTAAGGTGCTGAAATCTTTGGGTTTCTAACTTCTGAGAGAGCTCTACAGCAGGGTGGTTTGGGTACTTTTCCAGATTACTGGGCATGCAGGATGCTTTCTTCTGACCAAAAGCTCGACCGATAGCTTTTTCACATTCTCGCATTCCTGTTTGATTATTGATTATCGTCGGCGCATCGATCGCCACCCCCTCGACACGTCTGCGTTCGATTTCTTCACAAATTGAGTCAGGAAACAGTACTCCATGACTCATATCCGTGACCGTTAAGACGTCACCCTTCAATTCACCGTATGCGATACCTGTCGGATGCTTAGCCGTCCAAGCGAGATCGATGCCAGCTAAAATCATAGCTACTAGCTCAAACTTTTGCTGTAACTAATACGCGCATCACAAAAGGCACTGATTAACGTATCAACGGTTTCGAGTGCGCCTGTGCCCCATTGGTTCGTAAGTACATATGTTTTCTCGTTTTCATGAAAAAATTCACCCGGCTGCGAGAAAAATCGACGACTACGATGTATTTGCCCACCTGTGTCCAATTCATTGAACTTAGCCTTCACGTCGTCGTCATTCAATACACCACTAAAAACTTGGAACGCGTTCCTTGCGTGATTGGGCAAATTACTGATCACCTCATTTATCTGGCTAGGCTTCACACCTTGATCGATACAAGCCTTTACAACGCGATAGACCAACCAACGCTTACTCAATTCCGGAAATACCATTCCATCAACGCTCAAATCAAAACGAGTTCTGTCATTAGTGGTTGTGCGCGCCGTTCGTTCGCGTTGGCGCTTCTCTTTTATTTTAATTTGATAATCACTGGCTTCAGGCACAGGAATAACACTTTGGATGTCAATCAGCAGCTCATTGCCGTAAACATAAGGCTTCATGCGAATGCAGGTAATATCCAAGCCATTATCATTCAGCCACAGTACAGATGTTGTGAGTTCTTTTGAAAAGTCAGCAGATGCGAGTATGACCCTGACATCTTGAGCAAAACTATCCTCGTCTGGCTCACTCCATTGCAAGAAATCAAGCAACTTTTCTCTCGCTTCGATCTCCAAACCGTTCGCTTCAATGTAATCACTAAATATGCCTACCAAACGCTCGAACGTAAGGGTTGAAACCATGGCTGCATACCGAATCGCCTGAAGCTCCATATGCCCACCATCTTCAGTACGTTTCAACTCAATGACCACTAAACGAGCTTCTTTGTCTATTGCCAATAAATCTATGCGTCGGCGGCTTTCATCCCAATCACCAAACTCCTCTGCAACTATCAAGATGTCGGGATGCAACACATCTATATGCTTTTTCAGTACTTGCTGTAGATGATTTCGCTCATATATGGCGTGCTGATCAAACCGGGTTGTATCTAGCGCAATTAATTGATCATTTTGGAGGCGAAAAATTGGCATTCTGTGGTACCTCGATCCGATTTTGTTAAGTAATGATACTTAGATGTTCTAATCAAAAAATACATTAAATGATTAACACTGACGATTCTTTATAGATTAAACATCTCAATTTTCACCTAATGTACTCATTAAAAAGCGACTAACAAGTAGCTCTTACTAAGTCTTCGATCATAAATCAGGCTTGAAAACTATAAGCACAGAGATGAAAAAGGCCCCTCTGGAGCCTTAATTAATGAGAACAGTTGGCTTGTTACCTCAAAACAGTCGCGCCAAAGGCGCGACCTACTCGATGTTCTGAATTTGCTCACGCATCTGCTCGATCAACACTTTTAGCTCGACTGCGGCGGCGGTGATTTCGGCGTTGATGGATTTCGAGGCGAGGGTGTTCGCTTCGCGGTTGAACTCTTGCATCATAAAGTCAAGGCGTCGGCCGCAGGCGCCGCCCTTTTTCAGGATCTTGCGGGCTTCGGCGACATGGGCGTCGAGGCGGTCGAGTTCTTCGGCGACGTCGACTTTTTGCGCCAGCATGACCATTTCGGCTTCGAGGCGTTGTGGTTCGAGTTCGACTTTGGCTTCTTCAAAGCGGGTTAGTAAGCGCTCACGTTGCCATTTAACGACTTCTGGCAGGCGTTCGCGTACAAAGGCGACGTGTTCGATGATGCCGTCTAAGCGTTGCTGAAGCATGGTGTTAATGGCTTCGCCTTCACTGGCTCGGTTTTCGATAAATTCGTTGAGCGCGGGTTTTACGGCGTCGAACAGTTCTTTTTGGAGCTCGTCGATATCTTGGTCGTCACTGCTGACGACGCCAGGCCATTTCAACACGTCGAGTGCGTTAATTTGTGCGTTGTGAACTTGGCGGTTGACCCATTTGGCTTGGTTGATCACGCTCTCGGCGAGTGCTTCGTTAATCACTAACTCGCTTTGCTTGCTCTCATCCATGTGCAGGTGCAAGCGACATTCGACTTTGCCGCGCTGGAGTTGCTTGCGCAAAAGTTCTCGTAGGTTGCTCTCGAGGGCGCGCACGCTCTCGGGCAGTCGAAAGTAGGTTTCTAAATAGCGTTGGTTAACCGAGCGGATTTCCCACACGGCGCTGCCCCATTCTGCTTTGTGCTCGTAACGAGCGTAACCGGTCATACTTTGAATCATGGCGTATCCTACTTTTTTGTCGGGAGGTCTTTCCTTCAACCTGCCGAAAACAATGTGTGCGTTAAGCGTATAAGCCAAATATTACCTGTGCAAAGAGGCAATATGAAGTAATAGTACAAAAAAGATGTCACACTTTTCTGTGCGAGTCTGACCTTATTGAGCAACCTTTATTAAAAGTGACTCAATAGGAACGTATTATGTCTTTGAAAAACCAATTTTTTATCTTGTTATTAGGCGTGTTGTTGGGCCTTTTCAGCCTACCCTCGCATTCACAAAACACCGTGCTACATGCGCAGGTTTCGGGTCAGGGTCAGCCGGTAGTGCTTATCCCGGGTTTAATGTCCGATGAGCGTGTTTGGCAGCAAACGGAAGCGGCGTTGGCGCAGCATTATGAGGTGCACACGCTGGCATTTGCTGGCTTTGGGGCACATCCAAGCAACCCTCAATTACGTGAGGCATTTACTGAAAACGCAGGTGCTGCGCTAGAACGTTATTTGCAGGAAAACAGTGCTGGCGATGCGGTGGTTATTGGGCATAGTTTGGGCGCGTTCTTAGGCTATCAACTGGCAAGCCAGCAACCTCAGGCGTTGCAATGTCTTATCGCGGTTGACGGTGTGCCGTTTTTCTCGGCGCTGGTCAGTGGTAACTCGGCGTTGACTGCTCAAGCGGTTAAACCGCAAGCACAGCAAATGCTGACGGTATATCAACAGCTCACCCCCAAACAAATGGCGATGCAGGTGCAAATGGGGGCATCACGGCAAACCTCATCTGAGGAGAATCAAGCGCGCGTGGTCGCGATGGCAAAAACGTCGGATCCTACCACGGTGGGCCGTGCGATGTATGAACTGATGACCACGGATTTACGCGCTGAGGTCGCCGACCTCAACGTGCCGACATTACAAATGGCGGCGACTGGCGGCTTCTCAACGGCCGAGCAAAAGCAGACAGCGCTTAATGCCTATCAACAGCAGATCGCTGGTGATAATGCCATCAACTTGCTAGAGTTTGCTGAGTCACGCCATTTTATTATGTGGGATCAACCCGAGGCCTTTTTGTCGGCCGTTAATCACTTCATCGAGGAGCGCTGCCATGACTAATCAAACTGCACAGTATGCGGCGCTTAACGCTTCGATTGAGCAAGCGCGCCAAGGGAGTTCGCAGGCGTTCGCCGAGGTGGTCACACATACACAAAACTTGGTGGCGAGTATTGCCTTGACCATTGTTAAAGATATCCGAGCCTCAGAAGAGGTGGCGCAAGAGGCTTATCTCATCGTCTGGCAAAAAATGAATACGCTGCGCAAGACGCGTAGCTTTTTGCCCTGGCTACGACAAATCACGCGGCATTGTGCTTATCAGTGGTTAAGCAAAGAGCATGTGCGTCGTACCGACTATAAGGATAATCTCGATGAGGAGCTGGGTGCGGTGCTGAGCGATGAATCACCCGAGGCGTCGCTCAGTGAGCAACAGCAGCAGGCGATTATTTATCATGCGTTGGATAAGTTGCCAGCGCAAAGCCGCGATGTCGTACTGCTGTATTATCGCGAACAGCAGTCGGCTGAGCATGTTGCGGACTTGCTGGGTATCACACCCGAGGCGGTGCGCCAGCGTTTGTCTCGCGCTCGCAAGCAATTAGCTCAACAATTACTAAGCCGTGTGGGTAAAGCGGCGTTGCTTTCGGCACCATCCATCAGTATTTCGACGTTACTGACAACAGGCGCGATGGTGGGTAGTGCACCTGCCGCTGCAGCGGGCTTTTCGCTGACCTCTGGTGTTGCCACAAGCGTGAAGTGGTTAGCGTTATTAGGTGCCATGGCGGTCACTATTCTCGGTGGTTTGGCGGGCTTGTTTATCGGCTCTCACCGCGCGCAGAAGATGGCAGCCACCGATGCTATCCGCCAACAGTTGGTGCGAATGCGTAATCAGGCTGCAGTATTCATGATCGTTGTCGGTAGCTTGTTTATTCTAAGTTACGAGGTTGATCCCGGTTGGTTACTGCCGACGCTCAGTTATCTAGTGCTATTGCTGGGTATTCTAACCTATCAACGCCGAGTGCAGCGTTTGGTGTGCTCCGGTGGTCGGTCACTCAGCTGCTATTTGGGGTTAGCGCTTGGGCTTGGTGGCGGCCTAACTGGCTTTTTTGCGGGATTAGTACTGAGTGGTCGTCTCTAACGACCACTCGTTTTACGGTTATTTTTTTGCGTGTTTTTCGCGATTCTTTTGCTTTTGTTCCGCGTTCTTCTTCATCATGATATACACCGCGCCGCGTCCACCATGGTGGCGCTGTGCGCTATGAAACGCGAGTACTGGCGGCATTTCACGCAGCCACTTATTCACATAGCTTTTTATTAGCGCGGGATGCGGCTTGCTATGTTTACCTTGTCCGTGAATAATCAGTGCCGTACGTATACCGGCGTTATGGCAATCCTGAATAAAGTTAAATACTGCGGTGCGCGCCTCGCGCAGCGTATGCTGGTGCAAATTGAGACTCGCTTCCATGGTGTAACGGCCTTGTTTAAGCCGTTTGTACACGCCTTCTTGCACACCATCACGCCGAAATTCGATGCACTCCTCAGGCTCCACCAACTCAACATATTCGGTCGATAAAAAGTTGACGTTTTCTTGCTCTTCGGCTTCAGCCGCACGGCGCCGCTCCTTTTGTGCCAATGTCGGCTCAAAAGCAGTGCGAATGTCTGCAACTTCCTCACCCACCAAGGGTGTTACGTCGTTCATTTCTTGGCGGAACAATTCAAATTCTTCGTCTTTTGAACGCGACATACGGCCTCCCGTTCAGTGATTACCGCGTATTTTCAGCTTGCGTTAGTTTAATACGTTACAGAACGATTCGCGATCCATTCAACGGTCAAATTTGCTACACTAACGGCTAATTCGTTTTACTTATCCGCGTTTACTATCAAATAAAGGAGATGCCATGCGTCCAAGTGGTCGTACTGCCCAACAAATTCGCCCGGTCACCATCACGCGTAACTTCACCAAACATGCCGAGGGTTCAGTTCTGATTGAATTCGGCGATACTAAGGTGTTGTGTAATGCCACGGTTGAAACCGGTGTGCCACGCTTTTTAAAAGGTCAGGGACAAGGTTGGGTGACCGCTGAATACAGCATGCTCCCACGCTCTACCCACACTCGCTCGCAGCGCGAAGCGGCGCGTGGCAAGCAAGGTGGCCGCACGATGGAGATCCAGCGGTTAATCGCGCGTTCTTTGCGTGCTTGCATCGACCTTAAGGCGCTCGGCGAGAACACCATCACCCTCGACTGCGACGTATTGCAGGCTGACGGTGGTACACGTACCGCCTCAATTACCGGTGCTTGCGTGGCGTTGGTTGATGCGTTGAACTACATGCGCGCTAATAAAATGGTTAAGGTCAATCCGTTAAAAGAGATGGTTGCGGCGATTTCTGTCGGTATTGTTGATGGCGATGCAGTGAGCGACTTAGAGTACATTGAAGATTCTCAAGCCGAGACTGACATGAACGTCGTGATGACGGAAGCGGGCAAATTCATCGAGATCCAGGGCACCGCTGAGGGTGAGGCGTTTAGTTATGATGAGATGCAAAGCCTGGTCGACATTGCCCGCGTAAGCATTAAAGAATTGATCGATATCCAAAAAGCAGCATTGGCATAAGGGATCAGCATGAAAACCTATCAAAAAGAGTTTATCGAGTTTGCGATTGAGCGCGGTGTACTAAAATTTGGTGAGTTTACGCTGAAATCCGGTCGCACCAGTCCTTACTTTTTTAATGCCGGCTTGTTTAACAAGGGTTCTGACTTAGCTAAGTTAGGGCGCTTTTACGCAGCGGCGTTAAAAGACTCAGGCATTGACTTTGATGTGTTGTTCGGTCCTGCCTACAAGGGCATTCCTATCGCCAGCGCGACTGCGGTTGCGCTGTTTGATCACTTTCAGACCGATACGCCTTACTGCTTTAATCGCAAAGAGAAAAAGGACCACGGCGAAGGAGGCAACTTAGTCGGTTCAGCTCTTGAGGGGCGCGTGATGTTGGTCGATGATGTGATCACCGCGGGCACGGCGATTCGTGAATCCATGGATATTGTTGAGCAAAACGGTGCTCAGCTGGCGGGTGTGTTGATTGCCTTAGATCGTCAAGAAAAAGGCAAAGGCGAGCTATCCGCGATTCAGGAAGTTGAACGTGACTTTAATGCGCAAGTGATTGCGATTGTCTCACTGAACGATGTGATTGAATATCTTAAGGACGACGAGCAGTTTAAAGCGCACTTGCCTGCGGTTGAAGCGTATCGCGCTCAATACGGTGTAGCATAACGCACTGCGCCACTAAAAAGCAGCGCATAAAAAAGCTCGCCTCCGTATAAACGGGGCGAGCTTTTTAGTAACTAGGTGCTGCTTACAGTTTTTCTTCGGGCTGATAAGCAATACCAATTTTACCGTTAATCACTTGGCATTCACCACCGGCTTCAGCGGTACGGCTTGCGTCGTTGATACGCGCGATCAAGCGATAGTCTTTATTCAGAAGCGTGACTTCGTTGCGTTCTTCACCACACAACACGCGAATCGAATCAACTAAACCGCGGTCGGTTAGGAAATTGGTGGTTGGATTCTCTTTTACAATACCTGACTGGTCCGAGAATTCCGCGGTTTGTAAGCCATACGGATTCATCATACCGGACGCGCCAGCGACTAAATAATGGAAAGTACTCGCGACCGCCGTAGGCACCGATTGTGCGTTTTCTACAAAGAACACGCCTCGCTCGCCGACAATATCAAATAGGCCTTTTTCAAGGTTCACTTTCATGGCGGTATTCTCATCAATCCCTAGCGAAAGCGGTGTACCACTATCGCCCGCGAGACGGATCAAACGACCATAACGACCTTTATCAGAGAAGTCGCTATCCAAAATACCAAAGTGAAACAGCCCTAAACCGCCCAATGGGTGGAACGTCAGCGTGTCTGGGTTGGTATTGGTTGGACAGGTTGCATCCAAATCACAACCGAACGGCGGTGGCTCAGAAGCAAAGGCGCCATCTTTTATCGCTGATTCGGTGGTACCGTTAGAAATCATCGGTTTAGATGTCAGCGCAACAGCACCCGCGCCGTTACCACCTACCACTAAACGCTTGGATTGCACGAAGCTCACGATGTCGCGTAGCAAATCAGACGGCTGGTTATCTTCATTAATGAAGGTTGAGCGGGTAAGGTTGGCATCACCATCATTGATAAAGATCGCATTGGCTTGGCGCACCATCTTTAAGGCTTCTTTGGGCGCTTTACAAAACTCAACCTGTTGCTGATAACGATCGCGATACACGCGGTCTCGCGCATATGCACCGAGCACTTCCTCTTGCACGTCAGCCAATTCGTCACAACGGCCCTCTTGTTGCGCTTTAATTAAAGCCGCATCAACCGGGAACCAATGAGGCTCGGCACCTAGCTGACTGAACAAGTCCATGTAGTAATCGACCTCGTTGTAAGGATCGCGCGATGAAGAGGTAGTGAAGAAGACCACGGGCTTCTTGCTGTCATCAAAGCGTGTGGTCTTCGCCATGTCAACGAACTGGCGATAGATGTCGACCACAGGCTTGTTCTGCGATTCATTTAAATTAATCTTTTCATCAAGCTCAGCAGGAACGGGCATTTCAAGTAAGTCGACCAACTTGTTCCACTCAGCTTCAGATAATGAGTTGTACGTTTTTAATGTGGCACGACGAGTAAATTCACGCATGAACACGCGTTCTGTGATGATTTCCTCGTTCATACGGTCATAAATGAGCTTCAACGCCTCGTCGACCTTCTTTCGAGCCTCTTCGCGAAAGCCGGTCCAGTATTCATCTGAAACAGCCGTCTTGATTGACTTCTCCGATAGGTCGATATACCGATTAGTGCGCATTGTTTTGCTATCAATCCAATCGGTTTCGTTACAGGTATCGGACGCCATGCTTGTGCAAAGCGTTAAACCGCCGCCGGCAAGCATTAAGTGGCGGTAACCATCATCTTTAATGGTTGGTTGTTCTTGTGCGGATACCGCACTGGTCATCAGTCCTGCAAGCACGATGCTAAGACTCGATGCGAGCCATCCTTTGTTCATGAGACACCCTTATGATTACTGCAAAGTTGCGGGTTAATGAATCCTAGTATAACGGGTCAATGGATAAAAATCGCTCTCAGTTTTATCAACATCGACCCTCTCTGCTCTGACCTCAATAAGAAGAATAAATTCAATCACCCTGCGGGTGTTGGATTTTTGTAAATGCTGTGCATAATACCCTGCAATTGATATACTTCTGAGGTCAAATTGACCAAGGTTACATGTTCTGGTGATTAACTTATTTCGCGCTATCGTTTTTTCTACGCTTTGTTTTGTAAGTGGGCAGCCTTATGCGCAGCAATCATCAAGCAACTTGTCGACTGACTTAAAGTTAGATGATGAGCAAACACCCCAAACGTTAATCTTTCGAGCACCGCAAGACGGTCCATTGCCAGAGCTCGTTCAATCGATATTAGAAGAAGCCTATGCCGAGCTTAATGTCGAGTTGCGCTATGAGCCATTACCGCGTTTGCGCGGTGAACAGTTGGCATCAGAGGGTATCATCGCAGGCGAGTTAGGTCGCATTCCCGGCTTATCGGAACAACTCACCAACCTCGTTCGGGTAGAGTTCCCCATCTATGAGTTTTCCTTGCTGCTTGTGGGCGATCCTAAACAATGTGGTACCTGCACGCCCGACACACTGAGTAATCTCGCTTATCTCAGTGGTCTACGATCGGCCGACCAAGTGGTTGAGTCCTATCAATTAGATATTCCCATTGTTAAGCCGGTAAAGCTCGAGCAAGTGATTAAATTAATGGACGCCGGCCGCGTAGAAGCCACGTTAATGGCTGACTTTCAGTACCGGGGTTCGGCTTTACATGATCGTGATGACTTAATCGTCTATGAAATTCAACGCTATCAGGGTTACCACTATCTACATAAAAAGTATGCAGATCTTATCCCCGATTTAGTGCAAGCTCTTGAACTTATGCAAACGACGGGACGCATTACCGCATTAAGAGAAACTTATCAGTCAAAGATCAGCCGTCCGATTTTACCCATCCGTATTCCCGATCCACTCATCGGTGCCAGCTCATTAGTGCCGGGGCAAACCGAAGTAGATGGTGAGGGAGCGATATGGCAGCGGTTCAAACAGTTAACGGTTGAATGGCCACAACAAGTAGAAACGGATGCATCAAACTGGCCGCGCGCTAAGCAATTAGTCGACTCGGGCAAAGCTCAGGTTTTAGTGGGTATTCGTGAAGAGCAACTCGATCAGCGCTTCATAAAAACTGAACATGCACTCGCTCGTAGCGAGCCCGTGTATTTATTCACTAAAACACAAACGGCTATAGACAAGATCTTCAAGCAACAGCAACAAGTCAGCTTGTGCGTTGCCGGAGGTCATTATCAGCAAACCTTATTACCTGCCAACGCCAGTATCTATAACGCGAATACATCGCTAGATTGCTTCGCGCTATTGGACATGGGCCGCGTTGAGGGCGTTGTTGATTACGCCGCTAACTTACCCGACTGGACAGAGGCGCCGTACGAGCGATATGCCTTGAGTGATGAGGTACCGCTCTACTTAGCGTTCAAAGACAACGCGCAAGGTCAGCTGTTGCGAAGCTTATTAGATAATGAAATTAAAAACGCTACACCGCGCCCTTAAAATCCAACTGACGCCACGCTTCATAAGTAAAAATCGCAACCGAATTTGATAAGTTTAGGCTTCGGCTATCCGGCACCATTGGTAACCGCAACCAATTTTCCTGCGGAAAGGTCTGCAAGACTTCCATCGGCAAGCCGCGCGTTTCTGGGCCAAACAGCAATACGTCATTTTCCTCGTACGCTACGTCGGTATATCGTGTTGAGCCTTTCGTGGTGCATGCAAAAATGCGGTTATAATCCACGTTTTCTAGAAAGTCCGACCAATTTTTATGGATTTTCACTTGAGTGAGGGCGTGGTAGTCCAAGCCAGCACGGCGTACTTTCTTCTCATCTAAGTCGAAACCTAGTGGCTCAATAAGATGTAATTGCATGCCTGTATTCGCCGCTAAGCGAATAACATTACCTGTGTTCGGTGGTATTTCCGGTTCAAATAAGACCAAATGCAACATAGTGATTTTATCAGCTACTTAAAAAACGCTAGAATACCACTATCTTAAGACGAGGTGTGCATCGAATTGAATTCTCCAACGAGTTACAAGCATCAATACGCCTTTTGGGTAAAGCTTGCCAGTGCCTCATCGGTCACGGCGGCCGCACTGCTGATAGCTATGAAGCTCTACGCTTGGTTTGATACCGAGTCTGCCAGTATGCTTGCCTCGTTAACCGACTCGTTGCTCGATAGTGGCGCCTCGATTTTTAGCTTTTTCGCCATTCGTTACTCACTTCAGCCAGCCGATGATGAGCACCGGTTCGGCCATGGTAAAGCGGAATCCCTTGCTGCGTTAGCGCAAAGCGCTTTTGTCGCTGGTTCTGGAATGCTACTGATTTTCCACAGTGTGCAGCAGTGGATGCAAGATACCAACTTACCCGATGTGCAAAGTGGTATTTGGGTCAGTATCGCGGCCATTGTGATCACCATGGTATTACTTGTGATTCAGCGGATGGCTATTCGCGCCACCGACTCGCAAGCGGTTAAAGCCGATCATCTTCATTATCAGTCTGATATCTTACTCAATGCCGCAGTTTTGGTTGCGCTGGTACTGAGCCAGTTTGGCATGCACTGGGCGGATGGCGTATTCGCCATTCTAATTGCGTTGTATCTCATCTGGGGCGCGATTCGCATCGGCACTGAGGCATTTAACTCGTTGATGGATCGCGAACTACCCGAGGACTTGCAAAAGAAAGTGGTGGATACAGCGCTAGCCATTGACGGTGTTTTAGGGATCCACGGCCTGCGTACTCGTGAGGCGGGTTCAACACGCTTTATTCAACTCCACATTGAACTCGATAATCATTTATCTCTTCTCAAAGCCCATGCAATTTCTGATGAGGTCGAAAGTGCACTGATGAAGGCGTTCCCGAGTGCCGACATTATTGTTCACATGGATCCTGAAATTATTGCCTATGTTGAGGGTTCAATTACTGAGCGTCGCTCGACTTGAGCCTGGCATAGATCGAATCCATGATGGGCTGCCGATAATGGTCACTCTCCATCATCAATTCATGTTTCGCGCCTTTAATAGAACGAAACTCAACGTTGCCGCCTGCGCTGTTAGCAAAACGCTGTTGCGCTTTTTTACTCACCACCGCATCGGCGCCCGCATTGAACAATGTCGCTGTTACTTTGAGTTGACTCCCCATAACTTGCAACTGTTTACAAGTCGTCAATGCCTCATGTAACCAAGCAAACGTCGGCCCGCCGAGTTTAACTCTTGGCTCGCTTTCATACGCCTCGCGAAACACTTGGTAACGTTGCTCACTGTGGGTTAGCACATTCTCAGCAAAAGGAATCGCAATGTAATCCTTCATACCTAAAAAGTACCAGGGCTTTTCAGGTGAAATCGTCTCATTTAACCAGCGCCCCGCGCCAGCAATTGCACGCGCGATCGTAGCCGGTATCCCTGCCGTACGAATACCCATCATGGGGGCGGTGAGAAATAAATGCTTGAATTGAAAATCCTGCTCACAACACGCCCACGATAAAATCGCGCCGCCCATCGAGTGGCCCAATGCATAGCGCGGTGCCTGAGGAAATCGCGTATCAATATCATTCATGAATACGCTAAAGTCATCAATAAAGTCACGGAAATTTGCGACGTGACCTTGATGGCTATTTTCCGTCATACGTCCCGACAAACCTTGCCCACGATGATCGATGACAGCACAAGAAATACCTTGCTGCGCCAGTTCCCAAATCACTTCTTGGTATTTTATCGCCGCCTCAATCCGACCCGTTGAAATGACCATTAGTGGCGCTGATTCGCTGACTTTATGGTAGGCATAAAAAAGACGCAAACCGTCTGCCGCGTCTAAGTAAATGTGTTCAACTGATTCATCCCAGAAAGGGGCGATATGTTGGTGATAAAATTCGAGCCACTCGGGCTCATTATCCGCCGGTCGGATCATCCGCTTTGATTCCCGTCGCTGTGGTTAAGCCCTAGTCTAACGGTAAATCCAAGATAACTTCTAGTCCTCCTTGCGGATGATTGCGTGCGCGCAGCTGACCGCCTAGCACCAACGCTGAGCGCTGACTTAACGCTAAACCTAAACCGACACCTGCCTGATGCTTACGCGAAGGATCACCGCGATAAAATGGCTCAAACAGCTTCTCAATCGTTTCTTCATCAACCCCAGGGCCATGGTCACGCACATAAAGCTGCAACCACTTGCCATGCTTTTCGCAGCCGAACTCGACCGCTTTGTCGGTATAGTGCAGGGCATTCCGCATAATATTTTCTAACACTAACCGGACGAGTTCATCATCGCTCTCCAGCTCGCGCCAATCGCCCTCGCGAACAACTAAACGATCGGTATACTCAGGATGACTGTACAAAGTGTCGTCTACTAGGCGTTGCACCAACTTTCGTAAATCAACGGTATGCGTATTTAAGCTAATTAAACCGTTCTCAAGTTTCGAAAGCGACAAAATACGTTCAATAATTTGATTTAAGCGTTCACTATCGCGACGTAGCTGTTGCCAATGCGCATCCTCTTGATGCTCATCTTCGCTGAGATCGAGCGCGACTTGCATACGTGCCATCGGCGAACGTAGTTCGTGTGACACATCACTTAACAAGCGCCGTTGCGCATCACGAGAAATTGCCAGATCGCGCGCTGTCTGCGCTAGGGCACGCGCCAGCTCGCCGACTTCATCTTTACGTCGAGGCAACTGGCCTAAATCAGGTTCAGCGCTACCCTGAGCAACTTCCCGAGTAGCTCTAATCATGCGTTTTATCGGTCGAATCAACCAGATACCCAGCAAAATCGCTATCGCCAAACTGCCGCCAACCAACGTCCAACTGCGCGCCCGCATCAATTCTTGCTCGGCCTCTTCACGATCAGTCCACTCCGACGCTTTCAGTGGACGGGTGATTAGAAGCTTATTGCCTTTAAACTCGAAAGGACCAATCAATAAACGATCCTCGAGCGGCATTTGCATCGGCTCATCGTAGTTTAAGAAGCGCAACATGGTTTGCCGATAACGTTGCGATAGGAACTCATCCATCATCAACTTTTGCTGACCTTGCGCGAGTACTCGGGCTGCGACGCGATAGTCACCCGTCAATAACCGTCCAGGCTGTAAGGAAAGATAGGTCAACTCATTTTCGAGTAACGGCGCTAAGGTACGCCGAATAGGCTCCGCGATAGGTTTAACTTCGGGTGTGACTTTATTCCACACCGCAAGCAAGTAACCGCTACTGGCGGTTAAAAACAATAACGCCCAAAACAACAGGAGCAACCGCAGTGTAAGCGATTGGTACCAACGAATCGGGCGTTTACGGTGCGGTTTCATTATTCGTTGACGAGACGATATCCCCGACCACGAACGGTTTGAATACGCTCAGGATTAGCCGGTAATTTTTTGCGAATGTTGCTGATATGTACGTCGAGACTACGGTCAAAAGGTCCCATTTTACGGCCTAGCGCAGCCACCGAAAGTTGGTCCTTACTTACCATTTGACCCGCTTGCTGCATCAAACAACGCAGAATATCAAACTCTGTCGGTGTCATGACCAACGGCTCTTTATCGCAAGTAACTTCGGCTTTGCTCGGATCAAGTGTAAAGCCGCTGACGGTTAACACTTCATTTTGCATCATCGTGTTTGCTGTACGCCGCAACAAAGCGCGTACTCGTGCGACTAATTCGCGCGGATTAAATGGCTTAGGCAGATAGTCGTCTGCGCCGAGCTCGAGCCCCATTACACGGTCATCATCGTCTCCGCGCGCTGTTAACATCAGCACTGCGGTATCACGGTGTTGCTGACGTAGACGTTGTAATAACTGCATACCATCAATACCAGGCAGCATGACGTCTAACAAGATCAGCTCGAAGTCCCCGTTTAAAGCGGCATCCAGTCCTTTAACGCCATCATCAACTACAGTCAGCTCGACCGCCTCTCGTTTGAAGAGCTCGGTTAGCATCGCTGACATTTCATGGTCGTCATCAATGAGTAGAACAGAATGTGTCATGGTCAATTGAGTCCCGTTTAAAGTGTAAAGACCATCTTCTAAAATAGCACAGCGTAACGCGACTCTCTTTACAAAGATTTACTTGCTCAATAACTTGAGCTTGCGCGTTAGCGTATTGCGCCCCCAGCCAAGCCAGTGTGCGGCTTTTTGCTTGTGTCCGTCGCACTTCTCCAGTGCAATGCGCAAGGCGATGCGCTCAACATCCTGTATAATAGGTGTCATATTATCATGGTTATGGGCTTGTGTACGCAACTCGTGCGCCAACAACTCACGCCAGTTTCCGGTCGATTGACCGTTTTGAAGCGATTTATCCTGTTCCAGCAATTCATGGGGCAATTCATCAGGACCCACCTGTTGCGCCGGCGCCATCACGGTGAGCCACCGACACACATTTTCTAACTGTCGCACATTACCCGGCCAACCGTATGCCTCAAGCTGTGCCAACGCTGCGTCTGATAATTGCTTCTCACTGACTTCGAGCTCAACGGCCGACTGCTTTAAAAAGTACCTTGCCAGCAAAGGTATATCCTGCTTGCGTTCACGCAATGCGGGTAACCGCAGTTGGATGACATTAAGCCGATGGTATAAGTCCTCGCGGAATTCGTTGTGTGCAACCGCCTCTTTTAAATCTCGGTGGGTGGCGGCGATGACCCGCACATTAACCTGCACAGGTTGATGTGCTCCGACTGGATAAAATTGGCCTTCGGCTAACACGCGCAATAACCGTGTTTGCACCGAAAGTGGCATATCGCCAATTTCATCTAAAAATAGCGTCCCACCATCGGCTTGTAAAAACCGTCCATCGCGCTTTTTATCAGCCCCGGTAAATGCGCCTCGCTCGTGACCGAACAGCTCGGATTCAACCAAGTCGGCTGGAATAGCGGCCATGTTCAATGCAATAAACGGCTTATCTGATCGTGGACTGTGTTTGTGCAAGGCACGCGCAACGCGCTCTTTACCTGTGCCCGTCTCACCCGTAATCAATACGCTCACACTCGAAGCCGACAAACGGCCAATGGCACGAAACACATCTTGCATGGGGGCCGACTCGCCAATAATGTCATTATTTGCTTGCTGCGCACTGACACTCACTTCGGGCTTATTGCGATGCGCCATCGCTTTAGCGACAACATTGCGAGCTTCCTCGATATCAAAGGGTTTAGCCAAATACTCAAAGGCACCGCCTTTGAAAGCGCTCACCGCGGTATCGAGATCCGAATGAGCGGTCATAATCACAATGGGTAAATCAGGATCGCGCTGCTTTATTTGCTTTAACAAAGCCAAGCCATCGGTCCCCGGCATACGAATATCACTGATGATGGTATCGGGCACTTCCGAATCTAGCGCTCGCGTTAATTCATCGGCCCGTTCAAATACGTGTACTTGATAACCCGAGCGTTCAAATGCTTTATGAAGTACCCACCGAATAGAGGGATCATCGTCTAGAATCCATAGATGTTGTGCTTGGCTCATAGATTCGCCTCCTCAGTGATTTGTTGTTGATACGGGAGGTATATCCTGAACACCGTGTTTCCCGGCTCAGAGTAGACCTCGATTTTGCCTTGGTGTTGATGGACTAAACTATGCGCCATGGATAATCCCAGGCCGGTGCCTTCGGCTCGACCGCTCACCATCGGGAAAAACAAGCTCGCCTTAATAGCATCATCAATACCCGGGCCATTATCGGTAATGCTGATCACTGCACATTGACGATAACGACGGCCCAGTAACGTGAGTTGATGTTCAATGCGCGTTTTAAAGGTAATTTGTCCTTCACCATTCAATGCTTGGGCCGCATTTTGGGCGATATTTAAAAAAACTTGTTCGCAGGACTCAGTCATTGCCCACAGCTCTGGCAACGAAGGATCATAATCACGTTTTATGCTAAGACGTTCGCCGTATTCGTAACGCACGGTTTTGGCGACGCGCTCGAGTAGCTCATGCAGGTTGGTTTCTCGTTTTTGCTCGGCTTGCACCGGGCCCATCATGCGATCAATCAAAGTACGTAACCTATCGGCTTGCGTGACGATGAGATCGGTGTACTCTTTCAGCTCTTCATCTGGCAGTTCGAGTGCCAGCAATTGTGCAGCGCCGCGCAGACCACCTAATGGATTTTTAATCTCGTGCGCCATTCCACGTAACAATGACTGTGTCGCAAATAACTGCTGTTGTTGCTGTGTTTCACGCGAAATCTGGCGTTGTAAGTCAACCTGTTTGAGTTCGATAAGCCAGTGCTTAATTCCATTTTCATGCAGTGACTGAATACTGACTTCAGTCGTCACCTTTTGCCCAGAGTGAAGAAAGAAACTGGCTTCGGAGTTCACCACGGTTTGATCTTCGGACAAACAATTCTGCAGTGTATTTAATGGTAAGTCGCTCTCGTAGTAGGCCTCAGCAAAGGGCTCACCAATAAGACGCTTAGCGCTATGGTCAAAAATCGATTCAGCTGCAGCGTTGACGTAACGCACGTTCCATTGAGCGTCGACAATGACCACACCGGTCAATAGCTGATTCAATATAGACGCAGGGTTCACTCAAATACACTCCACAATAGTCTGCACTAATTTGGTGCATATACACGGCTTAAAAAGGGAGGCTGGGCCTCCCTTCGTGCAACCGTCTTGGTTTAAACGCTGTAGTACATATCGAATTCAACAGGATGAGTTGTTTTCTTCAATGTTTCTACTTCGTTGTACTTAAGGTCGATGTATGCGTCGATCATGTCGTCATCCACCACACCACCTTGCTTGAGGAAGTCACGGTCTTTATCCAATGCGTCCAATGCCATTTCAAGTGAATGACATACGGTTGGGATATCTTTCGCTTCTTCCGGTGGCAGGTTGTACAAGTCTTTATCCATCGCATCGCCTGGGTGGATCTTGTTACGGATGCCGTCCAAGCCTGCCATTAATAATGCGGTAAAGCACAGGTATGGGTTAGCGCTTGGATCAGGGAAGCGTACTTCGA
>NZ_DEYI01000093.1:0-11949 GCF_002364475.1 Idiomarina sp. UBA3162 | reverse complement strand
GTCAAATAGCTTTGGCTTTGGTGGTACCAATGCATCATTGGTACTGCGCGAATACCAAGACTAATCGATTTTGAATCGGTCCCAGCGTATCCATATCGTTGCCGATCACAATATTCCTGCGTTGCCTGAACTATTGGGCAACGTAGGACATCTCTCTTGTTATACAGATAGAATCCCACCGCCTGAATTACTGAAAACTGCGGATGCACTCTTGGTTAGGTCGATTACTCAGGTCGATGAAACCATACTGCAGCATGCCCCACAGCTGAAGTTTGTAGCCACCGCAACCATTGGTAAAGAGCACTTGGATACGCAAGCGCTTGCGGCGCGTAATATTCACTGGACTAATGCACCAGGCTGCAATGCTGACTCTGTTGGTGAGTATGTACTGGCCGCTGTATTACAGGTATTGCGTCAACAACAGCGGTTGCACGAAGTGCTTGATTTAGACGTGGCAATTGTTGGCGCTGGTCATACAGGCAGTGCCGCGGGTCAGCGCTTAGCTGCCTTGGGCATGAATGTGCATTACTACGATCCGCCCCTAGTGGCACAGGGCGACAGTCGAGCGCATGCGCACTGGCAGCGTGTACTGACGTCTGACATTATTAGTTTAAATGTTCCGTTGACACGCGATGGCTCGTACCCGACACATCATTTGATTGATATTGAGGCGCTTCAATCGTTGCACCCTGGGCAGTTACTGATTAATGCGTGCCGTGGTGCTGTGGTGGACAATCAGGCTGTCATTGATCGTTGTGAGCAAGGCGAATGCCCGACGTTGGTGTTTGATGTGTTTGAGGGTGAGCCTTCGGTTAACGCGGCTATCTTACCCCACCTGGCTATTGCTACGCCTCATATTGCTGGGCACAGCTTAGAGGGTAAAGTCGGTGGAGCCTATCAAGTCACAGCGGCATTGTGTCGGTACTTTGATATCGCTTTTTCAATGCAATTGAGTGATGTGTTACCGCCACTTGATTGGCGCACCTTGGGGGCTGTTAGTATTCAACGCTTACCCGATTTAGCGGATTTGATTTTGTCACTGTATTCGATTGACGAAGACGACCGTATCATGCGTACTGATGGCTTAACGGCGTCAGGTTTTGATCATCTGCGAAAGAACTACCGTAAAGATAATCCTCGTCGACAACTCAACAATCAGCCTATTGCGTGTCATAATGCCGCACAGGTTATACGATTTAGACAGCTTGGCTTTAATGCATACCAAGTTTGTTAAGCTTTAGGAGTTAATATGGCAGAAGGTTTTCGCGTCGCAGTGCTAGGTGCGACAGGGCTCGTTGGTCAACAAATGATTGAAATTTTACAGCAACGTGACTTTCCCGTCGCGCAGCTGTATCCATTGGCAAGTTCTCGTTCAGTCGGCGCAACGGTCAGCTTTAAGGGTGAAGAAATTGAAGTCATCGATGCCGAGACCTTTGATTGGAGTGAGGCAGACATTGGTTTCTTTTCAGCAGGCGGCGCCATTTCAAAAATATTCGCGCCCAAAGCGGCAGAAGCGGGCTGTGTGGTAATAGACAATACGTCTGAGTTCCGCTACGAACCCGATATTCCATTAGTGGTGCCAGAAGTTAATGGCTGGGCATTGGCTGACTTCAGAAATCGCAATATTATTGCCAACCCGAACTGCTCCACCATCCAGATGATGGTGGCCCTAAAACCTTTACACGAAGCGGTCGGTATTGAGCGCATCAATGTGGCGACCTATCAATCGGTTTCAGGTGCGGGTAAAGAGGCGATGGAAGAATTAGCCAAACAAACCGCTGAACTGTTAAATGCAAAAGAACCGACTATTAGTCAGTTTAGTCGTCAGATCGCATTTAATTGCATCCCGCAGATTGACGTGTTCCAAGATAATGATTACACCAAAGAAGAAATGAAAATGGTGTGGGAAACGCAAAAAATTCTTAATGATCAAAGTATCCGTGTCAATCCGACAGCGGTTCGCGTGCCTGTTTTCTTCGGCCATGCTGAAGCAATTCATATTGAGACGCGACAGCCGATCACTGCTGAATATGCAAAGGAATTACTGCGAGATGCGCCGGGCGTTACCTTGTGCGAAGATCGTCAAGAATTTCCGACTCAAGTCAGTGACGCAGCCGGTAAAGATGACGTATTTGTTGGTCGTATTCGCGAAGACATTAGCCATCCCCAAGGACTCAACTTATGGGTGGTTTCAGACAATATTCGTAAGGGTGCAGCGACTAACTCGATTCAGATTGCTGAACTACTAATCAAAGAGTACTGGTAAGTACTAGTAATAGTCCTGTGGATTAGCGTAAAGTTTTAACGTTAATCGCCGTTAAATAGACTAGTGAACCGTGGGCAAGAGAACGAACATGAGTGATTCCCAAACAAATGATAATAAAGGGATTATGCAATTGATTAGGCATTTAAAACGAGGCTTCTTTGTGTCGAGTACACTGGTTGCCTTGTCATTTGTTCCGTTGTCTGCCCACGCATTAGTGCAAGATGGCACTATTATTAAGGGACCCAAAGGTGTCGAGTCCACAGATGTGCGCATGGGGCAAGAACGTTATGGGCCCATTCAGTCCAGTGACACATTGTGGTCAATAGCCTCTGAATACCGTCCTCATTCGAGTGTGACGGTTTATCAAACCATGGCAGCGATCGTGCAAGCGAATCCACGCGCGTTTGTCGACGGCAACATGAACCGTATGCTTGATGGCTTCTACTTGCGCATACCCAGCTTGCAAGAAATTAAAATGGTCAATCCTGAGGCGGCTCGCCGACAGGTCATGGCCGACGAATCATTGCAAGACAAACAGCAGCGCTTATCAGAGATTGAACAACAAGCACAACAGACAAGGGTTGAGCAACAACAGCTTTTAGAACAAGCGCGAGAGAAAGCTGAACAAGCGATTCAACAAGTCGAATCGCGTCAACAGAGTAATTTTGCCGACCTGCAGGCGCGGGTTGATGATTCGATGAAAGCTGTCGAGCAAGTGTATGCTGAAAATGAGTCTATCCAGCAACGCCTGGATGAACTTGCCGAACGTATTTCTACCTTATCTGAACAACTGAAACAGACGGACGGCTTAGAAGCCCAATTTGATCAGTTACTCGAGCAGCAACAAGCGTTGTTGAGTCAACAACAACAGCAACAGAGTTCGGGTATGCTGGAGTGGCTTCAGAGTCCTCTCAATATTGCCTTGCTCTCTATTGTTCCAGCGTTATTAATCTTTGCACTAATTTATCTGTTCTTATTCCGTCGTAAGAAGAACGATACTGATGCATCAGATGCCGAAGAAAAGCAACAAGAACTCACTGAAGAACAGGCCGCCGAGCAACTTGATCGTGAGCTCATGGGGGGCTCGGCCACGAGCGTCGAGGATAACGACGGACTGTTCGACCTTGATGACAGTAATGAGCTTGAGGACGATGATGAAGAGGGCGATGACCTCAGTGATTTGGAAGCTGAGTTATCGAACCAAAACACCGACCAAGAAGACGACTTTAGTATTCAGCTCGACACCGATGATGAAGACACCTCGGCATCGGAAGCAACCGATGAGAACGACGTTGATGAGTTGGACCAACAGGTTTTACCGGACGAAGACCCCGAACAACATGCTGAACCGACGCCTGAGCCGGAGTCTGAACCAGAACACACCCCAGAAAGCGAGTCCGAAGAAGAGAGTTCAGAGTTGTCGCAAGATGAACTCGATAAGTTATTTGGTGAGGCGGATAGTGATGAAGCGCCTGCACTTGACCTTGACTTAGAAGATGAAGCTGATGAACAGCCAGAGTCGGAACCAGAACCTGAGCAACCGACAGAAGTCGAGTCACCGAACGAGCCCGAAGCAACGCAAGACTCGGAACAAACTTCTACGCCGAGCGAGAAAGCTGAGGCGGACGCTGATAGCGAGCAGGATTCATCAGAAGTGGAGCCGGATGAGCAGGGCACGGCCGACGATGAAGCGGATGAGTTGGTGAGTGATGATATCTTTGATGAACAGGCAGCTGCTGCAGCCTCAGAAGTCGAAGAAGATGACGCGTCTGATCAAGATTCTGATGAAGAAACGGAGTTCGATGACGGCGAGCATGATAACCCGCTTGATGATGCCTTGGCACAATTGGGTATAGAACCCGATGAACAAGACGACGAGGAGGATATTGACGATGTGTCGGAAGAGGACATGGATCGCCTGCTGTCTGAATCGGAAGAGTTGGAAGAATCGCTCGGTGAGTTGACCGAGGATGATGACTCAGATGCCGATGAGATAGACGAAGAGGAACTCGAACGCTCGGAACAAGCAGCGGACGAAGCGCTTGATTCGTTGTTTGGCGATAGCGATCTAGTAAATTCGGACTCGGATTCTGCGTCTGATGCAGCGGCTGAATCCGAACCTGATTCCGAACAGGCCTCTTCAGATAGCGAATATGTTGATATCGATGACTTGATGGAAGAGGCGGATGGCGAGGAAGAAACCGATAATTACACGTCGGAAAATGTCGGTCGTGTATTAGCTGACGAAGATAGCGCGGAAGTGTCTCATAATGAGATCGACGAGGCAGATGAAGAGCGTTTGGGGCAGCTCGATTTAGCGCGCGCTTATATTGATATGGATGAGAAAGAGGACGCTGAACAAATACTTGCGGGTTTATCAGAGGGCGATGATGACGTTGCCGATGAAGCACGTACGTTATTGAAGCGTCTGCAATCGGAATAATTAGGTTCGTAAGGGAGTTGTATGCGAATTGCACTGGGACTGGAGTACGACGGGCGCGCGTATTATGGATGGCAACGTCAGCGAGAAGTCGATTCAGTTCAGCAGCGTCTTGAGGCGGCGCTCAGTAAAGTGGCCGATGAACCCGTGGAAACCGTTTGCGCAGGACGCACTGATGCAGGGGTTCATGCGACTAACCAGGTCGTGCATTTTGATGTGTCGACGTCGCGCCGGGCGGCTGCTTGGACGCTTGGCGTCAATAGTCACCTGCCGCCTGATATTGCTGTGCGATGGGCACAGCCCGTCGACGACAGTTTTAGCGCACGATTCAGTGCGACGGCGCGTCGTTATCGTTATATCATCGCCAACAATTCGTTACGACCTGGTATCCATAGTCATGGCGTGAGTCACTATCATCACCCGTTGGACGTGGTCGCGATGCAAGCTGCGACGCCAGCATTATTGGGTGAGCATGACTTTAGTGCTTTTCGTGCCGCGCAGTGTCAGTCACATTCGGCTCATCGCGAAGTGACTCACCTCAATGTCCATCGCCGTGGTGATTTCATTATCGTCGATATTAAAGCCAATGCCTTCTTGCATCATATGGTGCGTAATATCGTGGGTAGCCTCATTGTTATAGGTCGTCATCAACAAGATCCCACTTGGCTCGGTGAACTACTAGCTGGAAAAGACCGCACCCAAGCAGCGGCGACTGCCAAGCCAGGCGGTTTGTACTTGGTCGAAGTGGATTACCCAGACGAATGGCAGCTACCCAACGCTGAACCCGGTCCGCTTTGGTTTACAGAGTGATAAAAAACAGCGACTGTTACGACCTCTTTGCTTGACCCATTTGTGCTACCATGTAATCTATTCAAAATTTTTTATTAAAGCTGATTAAGCGGACCATTATGAGCTGGATTGAACGTATTCTTGCTAAACCTAAAGTCAACAAACGTCGCAACGTTCCCGAAGGTGTGTGGAGCAAGTGTGCTGCGTGCGATGCTATTTTGTATCGTAACGACTTAGACCGTAGTTTAAATGTGTGCCCTAAGTGTGGTCATCACATGCGCTTGACGGGCCGCGAACGGTTACGCATCTTTTTAGATGAGGCAGGCGTCTCAGAAATAGCGGCGGATCTTGAACCTAAAGATATCCTAAAGTTTAAAGACTCGAAAAAGTACAAAGACCGCATTGCAGCTGCACAGAAAAGTAGTGGCGAAAAAGATGCATTAATTGCACAACGCGGAACGGTATTAGGCGTTCCCGTGGTCGCTGTAGCGTTTGACTTTAACTTTATGGGTGGCTCGATGGCCTCCGTAGTAGGCGCTAAGTTTGTGCAAGCCGCTGAGCTCTGCTTAGAACATAACCTACCGTTGGTGTGCTTCTCGGCTTCCGGTGGAGCGCGCATGCAAGAGGCGCTAATGTCACTGATGCAAATGGCAAAAACCTCTGCTGCGTTGGCTAAAATGAGTGAGGCAGGTCTGCCGTATATTTCTATTCTGACAGACCCAACCATGGGGGGGGTGAGTGCTAGTTTGGCAATGCTCGGAGATATCCATATTGCTGAGCCCAAAGCATTGATTGGTTTCGCTGGTCCTCGCGTTATCGAACAGACGGTACGCCAAACCTTACCTGAGGGTTTTCAGCGTGCTGAATTCCTATTAGAGCATGGTGCCATTGATATGATTGTTGATCGTCGAGAGATGCGGTCAACGGTGGCACGTCTGTTAGCTAAGTTCCAAAACCTAGAAAGCCCGGCACAAAGCGAAATGGAAGCAGCTGATTTGTGATGAGCGAGCACATGATAGCCCCGACAGCGAATAGTTCGCTGTCGGACTGGCTGACCTACCTTGAAAAAATACATCCAACAGAAATTGACCTTGGCCTAGAGCGCTCTCATCAAGTGCGCGATCGTGCCGAACTTAAACAGCCGGCTCGGTTTACCATGACTGTCGCGGGTACTAACGGCAAAGGCAGTACCGTAGCCATGCTATCCTCAGTGCTGCAACAGGCCGGCTATAAAGTGGGTGTTTACACGTCACCTCATTTGGTGGACTACCGAGAGCGCGTACAAATCAATAACGCCATGTTACCCGAAGCGGATCATGCCGCAGCTTTTGCTGCTATCAACGACGCTCGCCAAGGAACCTCGTTGACTTATTTCGAAATGGGTACATTAGCGGCGCTTTGGTTGATGCAACGCGCTGAACTTGATGTCGCCATTCTCGAGGTAGGGCTAGGAGGTCGGCTCGATGCCGTGAATGTCGTGGATGCTGATGTAGCCGTTATCACCAGTATCGGCATTGATCATGTTCAATTTCTTGGTGATAACCGCGAAAAAATAGGCTTTGAAAAGGCCGGGATTGCGCGCCGCGATACACCATTGATCTGCGGTGACAACTATCCACCAAAGAGCATTGCGGCGCACGCCTCATCGATCAGTGCAGATCTGAAACAGGTCGGGCGTGACTTTTCAAGCAAACGATATGATGACCACTGGCACTATTACGGCTTGAACGTCAATTTATTTGATTTACCGTTGCCGCAGTTGCCCCTGATCAATGCAGTAACGACTCTGGCGGCATTAGAATGCTTACCTCTTGCAGTCAGTGAAGATGCGATTAAAGTTGGTCTAGCTAAGGCTTCCCTAATGGGGCGTATGCAGCGGCTGCTATATCGGCAAGTTGATGTATTGCTGGACGTGGCTCACAATGGTCATGCGGCACATTATGTGGCTCAGCAATTAGCGCGCACGCCCCATCCCGAGATCATAGCTGTCGTGGGAATGCTAAAAGATAAAGATGCCAACAGCGTGTTTGAAGCATTAACTCCTCATATTACTGAGTGGGCGTTAGGCACCTTGCATGAACCGCGTGGCAATAAGGCAGAACAGTTGGCCGCTTGCGAGGCGCTCAATAGTGCTGCTGTAAATTGCTTCGATGACATTGAAGCAGCCTTTGATTTTGCCATTGAGCGGGCACAACAAAAAAACGCACTGGTTTTCGCGTTTGGCTCGTTTTACACTGTAGGGCATATCTTCGCAAAAATTAATTCGTCTAACGGATAGGAGTTCAACTTGGCAAGTCGGTTGCAAAACAGAATTGTGGGCTCCCTTATTTTGGTCGCGCTCGCGGTTATCATTTTACCAGATGTTCTAGATGGTAAAAAAACGGAGGCGGTTGAAGACTTCGAAACGATCCCCTTGAAACCCGAACAGAGCGATTCGTTGCAGGCACCGACCCAGTTTGAGCCTCAGCCTGTTGCTGCGAGTGAGCAGCAGAATGATGAAGTGACAGCGGATGATGCGCCAATCGTTGATGCACAAAAGCAAGTGAAAGCGCCGCAACGCGAAATGAAGTCAGTAACATTGAGCGGCGATGCGTATGTTATTCAGCTCGGTGCATTTAGTAATCGCGACAGTGTGTTGGCATTACAAAAGCAGTTACAAGATAAAGGTTTTGCAGTATTTATCGAGCCTGGTGGAAGCCAAGGGCAATTGACTAAGCTGATGGTAGGTCCGGACGCATCGAAGCAAGCCTTGGAACAGCAATTGAGTGCGCTGAAAGAATTAACCGGTCTGCAAGGCAAGGTATTAAGTTATAAACCGTAAAGAAATAAAAAAAGCCGCATTTTTAATTCGATTCTGTTAAAATCTGCTCACTTTTTCAGTGCGACTGAGTGCTTATGCTCTGGATAGATTACGCAATCATCATCATTATCACCATTTCAACCTTGGTGAGTTTGATTCGAGGCTTCGTTAAGGAAGCCGTATCTTTAGTGATATGGATAGCAGCTTTTGTTATCTCGAGTCAGTTCTACAAAGATTTAGCCGTATATTTTACTGAAATCCAAGATCCGCTTGTCCGAAATGCGGCCGCAATTGCCGCCTTATTTATTGCTACGCTGATAATCGGCGCCATCCTTAACTACATCCTGTCTAAACTCGTTCAACACACGGGACTGTCTGGTACAGACCGAGTGCTTGGTTTAGTGTTTGGCGCGCTTCGAGGCGTATTAATTGTGAGTGCATTATTATTTTTCATGGACTCATTTACCACCCTCTCGAACAGTGAGTGGTGGCGGGAATCGGTATTGATACCGCATTTTGGCGTGTTTATTCAGTGGTTTTTTGAATATCTAGAAAGCAGTTCAAGTTTTTTAGTCCCGCAATCAGTCTAAGAGGGTCGTAAAGTTATGTGTGGTATCGTTGGTATCGTCGGCAAACAGCCGGTCAATCAAGCGCTGTATGACGGCTTAACCATGCTCCAACACCGCGGACAGGATGCTGCCGGCATCATGACGGTGGATGAGTACAATACATTGCGCTTACGCAAGGCCAATGGTTTGGTGCGTGATGTATTTCATACACGTCATATGCATCGTCTCGCTGGCAATGTCGGCATTGGTCACGTGCGTTATCCGACAGCGGGCAGCTCAAGTTCTGCTGAGGCACAACCGTTCTATGTTAATTCGCCCTTCGGCATTGCCATGGCGCACAATGGTAACTTAACGAATGCGTCGGATGTGCACGCTCACTTATTTAAGACCGCGCGTCGCCATATTAATACGACGTCGGATTCAGAAATATTGTTGAACGTATTTGCCAATGAGCTCGACAAAAATGAGAGTCTTGAACTCAGTGCAGATGACGTATTTAGAACGATCACCGCAGTGCATCGTAAAGTGCGTGGTGCTTATGCTGTTGTATCGATGATCTTAGGTCATGGCTTGGTTGCTTTTCGCGACCCGTGGGGCATTCGTCCACTTGCGCTTGGTAAGCGTGAGACGGCAGAAGGTGACGAATATATTGTTGCGTCAGAGAGTGTGGCGATCGATGGTACAGGCTTTAAATATGTGCGTGATGTAGAGCCGGGTGAAGCGATTTATATCACCAACGATGGCCAACTATTTTCGCGTCAGTGTGCGGATAAGCCAAAGCATTGTCCTTGTATTTTTGAGTATGTCTATTTTGCCCGTCCTGACTCGTTTATTGATGGTATCTCGGTGTATGCGTCGCGCGTGAACATGGGGCGTAAGCTGGGTGAGAAACTTAAGCGCGATTATGCTGACTTAGACATTGACGTGGTGATTCCTATTCCTGAAACCAGCTGTGATATCGCGTTAGAGATTGCTAGTGTCCTCGACCTACCGTACCGCCAAGGCTTCGTTAAAAATCGCTATATTGGCCGTACCTTTATCATGCCGGGTCAAACACAACGCCGTAAGTCGGTGCGTCGTAAACTCAATGCGATCAGCGCTGAGTTTAAGGGCAAAAACGTGTTATTGGTGGATGACTCCATCGTTCGTGGCACCACCTCGGAGCAAATCATCGAGATGGCTCGTGAAGCGGGTGCTAAGCGCGTCTATTTTGCCTCAGCGGCGCCTGAAATTCGGTTCCCTAATGTTTACGGTATCGATATGCCCAGTGCTAATGAATTGATTGGTCATGGCCGTGAAAGTAACGAAATTTGTGAGATGATCGGCGCTGATGGGCTTATTTATCAGGACTTAGACGATCTTGTAGCCGCCGTCGGAGAAGAGAACACCAATGTTCAACGCTTTGAAACGTCAGTATTCAGTGGTGAGTACATTACGGGCGATATTAACCAAGACTACTTGGATGAGCTTGATGCGGCTCGTAATGACATGGCGAAAGCACAGCGTGATGGCGGCGGGGATGCAAACCTCGAGCTGCATAACGACAATGACTAACCCGTTAGGTTACGAAAAAGGGGCGCTTAGAGCGCCCCTTTTTTATATCGTATTCTCGCCTTAGTCTTGTTGGAACGGGTATACCGAACCGAGTTTTAAGATCTGCGTTAACTCATCAAGCGCAGAGCGCGATTCTTCAAGTAGCGCAGGGTCACGTAAATCGTCAACGGCGAGCTCGTCGCGATAGTGTTTATCAACCCACTGAGTTAAGCGTTTATATAAGTCATCGCTCATTAAACAGTTCGGGTTAGCGGCTTTAAGCTCTTCGTCGTTGAGCGCTACGCGTAAACGCAAACATGCGGGTCCACCGCCGTTACGCATACTTTGTTTGACGTCAAAGAACTCGACGCGTTTGATAGGATTATCGCGTTGCACCAGTGACTCAAGGTACGCTTTTACACGCGGGTTTTCTTGACACTCTGTTGGTGCGATGAGGGTCATGATGCCATCCGGCGGTGTAATCAACTGGGTGTTAAATAAATAAGTTGATACGGCGTCCTGTACGCTCACCTCATCGGTTTTAACTTCGATGAAGTGTACTGGGGTATCGCCAAACTTTTGTTGGATTTCAGCGAATTTCTGCTCGGTATTACGGAATGCCTGCTCGTGATAGAACAATACGTTTTGGTTACCCACGGCTATCACGTCATTATGAAACACACCCTGATCAATAACATCGGGGTTTTGCTGAAGATAAACGGTGTTATCTTCGGTCAGACCATGTAATCGCGCAATGGCTTGAGAAGCTTCCAACGTTTGACGCGCGGGAAACTTACGCGGTGCAGGTTGGGTACTATCAAATGCACAACGGCCGTAAGTAAAGATCTCAACACCGGCATGACCGTATTGTTCACATAGACGCGTATGGTTTGCTGCGCCTTCATCGCCAAAGTGCTCGTTATCGGGCAGGTGAGTGTGATGCTCGAAATAGCGTTCATGCGCAAACATGGCTTTAAGAATATTGCCACTGGTTACTGGCTCGAGTGAGCGGTGAAACTTATTCGTTAAGTTAGCCGGTGTAAAATGCACTTTGCCATTTGCTGTATCGGCACTGGGTGATACAGTCGCTGCGTTGGCGGTCCACATGCTTGATGCTGAGCACACCGCTTGGAAAATAGCCGGTGCTTCGGTTGCCGCTTTATATAATACTTCGCCATCGGTGCCGGTGAAGCCGAGGCGTCGCAACGCATAAATATCTGGACGCTCTTGTGGCGCCAAAACACCTTGCTTCATGCCCATGTCGTGCAGCGCTTTCATCTTCATTAACCCTTGTAGGGCGGCGCTTTTAGGGCTAGAGGTAGCTTTTGCGTTGGCTAACGAGGCAACGTTGCCGAATGACAAACCAGCGTAATTGTGAGTCGGACCGACAAGGCCGTCATAATTCACTTCAAAGTGTTGCATAGTCACGTATTCGCGCTCCTTTCGGGGGCTACTGTTTAGCCTAATATGATCGATTTAATCCCATTATACGTTGTTAATAACGGCTTGTAAGCCTTTATTTTCGTGGGCTTACCGAAAATTATGAGAGTCT
>NZ_DEYI01000059.1:0-61385 GCF_002364475.1 Idiomarina sp. UBA3162 | reverse complement strand
TTGCGCTTAATGCGCAAGCGACAGTGAGTCAAAAACCCGGCTTCGGCCGGGTTTTTTTATGGGTTGGTGTTTATTCGTGTAAAGTCGTGTCAGAACGGCTGCATTTGACTCCAATTATTGACATTTATCAGCTTTAACCCCACTATAACCGTCCAGTTTCAAGCTAAATAAGTGCAGTGCGAAGAAGTCTCTTTTTGTTGATAACATACTTTTTGACGAGCGTTTCATTCATCAAGAATGCAAGCGCACAAACACCTGTGTATGTTGCTGCATATGATTATCCTCCCTATTTTTCGATGGGGCTTGAAACGGATGTCACTCGTGAACTCATTCAGATTTTGAATGAATACCAAGATACCTACGACTTTCAGTTACAAGTCATTCCTCCTAATGGGCGTTATCAAGCATTGTCCGAGAACGGTTGTTGCGACGTCATCTTTTTTGAGTCTGAGGAATGGGGTTGGAAAAATCGAAACGTTGAGTCGACTATCCCAATTATTCGAGGTCGCGAACGTTTTGTCGCTAAAAGAAAACCGGGCCGAACCCAAGCCTTTTTCGACACATTAGAAGGGAAGACGGTAGGCGCGGTAAAAGGCTATCACTATAACTTCGATGGTACTGAGCGTACTGCAGACGAGTTAGGCCGAGCCTATAGAGCGTATTTGTCTCACTCGGCACTGACTAATTTGCGGATGTTAATGGGCGGTCGCATTGATGTCATGCCGATAAATGATGAACTGCTATCAGCCCTACAAAATGCCGGCGATCAATATGAGAAAGATTTGCTTGTCTCTGACCAGATCTTTGATGATTACATGCTGAGCATGATCGTAGGGCATAATAAACGTCTAACCCAGGAGACGATGCAACAATTGGTGCGTGAATTAGCGCGTCAGGGGCACATCGACAAATTGCTGCAACGGTTTAACTTGACGCGCTTCCAAGTCTATCGTCTTGGCTTGAGACGCTAATAAACACTTAAGCCGAGTCTATTGGCTAACTCTCGAACCATGAACATACCGCGTGCGCTGTTGCCGAACTCATTCAATTTTGGACTCCATGCCGAAATCACGCCAAAATCAGGCACAATAGCGACAATGCCGCCACCGACACCACTCTTCGCAGGCACGCCGACGGTAAAGGCGAACTCACCACTTTGATCATACATACCGCTGGTCGAAAGTAATGCATTGATGCGTTGAGCATCTCGCTTACTAATTATTTCTCTTTGAGAGAAAGGACATACTCCCGCATTAGCAAGAAATGTGAAAGAGCGAGCGAGGTTCTCGCAGCTCATGCTAATTGCACATTGCCAAAAATAATGGTCGAGCACTTCGTCAACATCCGATTCAATATTATCGAAGCTCTTCATCAAGTGGGCGGAGGCCGCATTGCGGTGACCGTGCTCTTTCTCGGAGGCATGCACGGATTCATCCGCATAGATGCGATCGTTGCCACATAGATTACGCACAAGGCTCATCACAGCGTTTTTACTTGTCGAGTAGTGGCTAACTAGCACGTCGCTAATTAAAATCGCGCCTGCGTTGATCATGGGGTTGCGAGGAATCCCCTTTTCCCATTCCAACTGCACAATCGAATTAAATGCCTGTCCTGAAGGTTCCATCTTGACCCGTTTCCACAAATCGTCACCTAAACGATCCATCGCCATCATCAAACCGAAAATTTTGGAAATAGACTGAATAGAAAACAGCGTGTCTGTGTCACCTACGTTGAACACTTCACCATCGAGTGTCGTTAACGTAAGGGCACATTGATCGGGGTCGACCGCAGCGAGCGCAGGTATATAATCGGCGACTTTCCCCGATTGGATCTGCATCGCTTGCTGATGAATTTCAGTCAACAAGCGATTGAGGTCATCAGGGGCATGAATCTTTTGCCCACCACTTACCAAATCACGCGTCAATGGGATGCTCCGGATGTTGTAGCTCAACTAGGCGTTGCCTTAGCTCATCACTTAAGGTTACCGAACGTTGTTGCTCAAAATCGAAATAAACAAGTACCGTTTTGCCCTTGGCGCAGAGCTCACCTTTTTGCCAGATTTCGGTACCAATATCAAAGGAACTGCCGCCAAGACGTTGAACAAACGTCTTCACGGTCACATTCGAGCCAAAGAAAATGGGACGCGCAAAATCAACTTCAAGACGAGCAACGATCAGGCTTTTTGTTTCCGGTGACATTTCACCAAAGAATTCAAATATAGGTAGCCGACCGGTCTCAATCCACATAGGCACAACGGTGTTGTTCACATGACCTAAGGCATCGGTTTCATAAAAACGAACTTTAAACTGCTCTTCTAACATCCTGTCTTCCTATGACGATTTAAGCATGGGTTTAAGAAAGCGTGCGGTGTGAGACCGCTTTTCATTGACGATTTTTTCGGGAGCGCCTTCGGTTAAGATCTCACCACCCCCTGAACCACCTTCAGGACCTAAGTCAACAATCCAGTCAGCGGTCTTAATCACATCTAAGTTGTGCTCGATAACAACCACGGTATTCCCATGGTCACGCAAACGATGAATCACCGCTAGTAACTGTTTGATGTCATGGAAGTGGAGTCCTGTAGTAGGCTCATCCAGAATATAAAGCGTGCGTCCTGTATCTCGCTTCGACAACTCGCGTGATAGCTTCACACGCTGTGCTTCACCACCCGATAACGTCGTTGCCGACTGGCCAAGGCGTACATAAGACAGACCCACATCCATTAGTGTTTGCAACTTGCGCGCAATTGCGGGAATGGGGTCAAAGAACTCACGGGCCTCTTCGATGGTCATATCCAATACTTCGTGGATATTCTTGCCCTTGTATTGAATGTCCAACGTTTCACGGTTGTAACGTTTACCCTTACAAATATCACAGGGAACATAAACATCCGGTAAGAAGTGCATTTCAACCTTAATGACCCCGTCACCCTGACACGCCTCGCAACGTCCGCCTTTAACGTTAAAGCTAAAGCGTCCTGGTTTATAACCGCGCGCTCTGGCTTCTGGTACACCGGCAAATAGCTCACGAATTGGTGTAAAAATCCCGGTGTAAGTCGCAGGGTTAGAGCGTGGCGTACGGCCAATCGGACTTTGGTCGATATCGACCACTTTATCTAACAGCTCCATACCTTCTACACGTTCGTGCGGTGCAGCTTCCCCCGTGGTTGCGCCATTCAATTCGCGATGAGCGACTTTAAACAACGTATCGTTGACTAAGGTTGATTTACCGGAGCCAGAAACACCTGTGACGCAGGTCATTAAACCTAAAGGAATGTTTAAATCGACATTTTTTAGGTTGTTACCTGTCGCACCAATAATTTTTAGCCAACGGTCATCTGGATCATGTCGTTTAGCCGGTACGTCGATAACCTTACGACCTGATAAGTAATCGCCGGTTAGTGACCGCTCAGTGCCAACGATATCCTCAACGGAGCCTTGGGCAACGATCTCGCCGCCATGCACACCCGCACCGGGACCAATATCAATCACATGATCCGCCTGACGAATGGCATCTTCATCATGTTCAACCACCAGCACGGTATTGCCCAAATCGCGCAAATGAATCAAAGTGTTTAATAGACGTTCGTTATCACGTTGGTGAAGGCCAATGCTCGGTTCATCCAGTACGTACATCACACCCACCAAGCCGGCGCCAATCTGACTGGCTAAACGAATTCGCTGCGCCTCACCACCGGATAAGGTTTCTGCACTACGTGACAGGCTTAGGTAATTCAATCCCACATTGACCAAGAAGCCGAGCCTATCGTTAATCTCTTTCAATATTTTTTCAGCGATTTTTCCACGCTGACCGTCAAGATCAAGGCTTTGGAAAAAGTCTAATGCATCGCCAATCGAACGCTCTGAGACCTGAGGTAAGTTTGTATTTTCGATAAACACATGACGCGCCTCAGTACGCAAACGGCTACCGTGACAGCTTTTACAGGGTTGTACGGCAATGTATTTTGCCAACTCGTCGCGTACCGCTTGTGATTCGGTCTCACGATACCGGCGTTGCATATTAGGGATAATCCCCTCAAACGGATGCGCACGAACGACCTTATCGCCTCGATCATTCATATAAGTGAACTTGATTTCTTCTTTGCCGCTGCCGTAGAGCAACACTGCACGAGTATCTTCGCTTAATTCATTGAATGGCACCGACAACTTAAAGTCATAGTGCTTAGCCAATGACTGTAGCATCTGGTAGTAATAAAAATTGCGTTTATCCCAACCGCGGATAGCGCCACCGGTGAGCGATAAGTCGCCATTGACGACCACCTTACTCGGATCAAAAAATTGCTCTACACCCAAGCCATCGCAGGTTTGGCAAGCGCCGGCTGGGTTATTGAACGAGAACAAGCGCGGTTCCAGCTCTTGCATACTGTAACCACAGTGTGGACAGGCAAAGTTAGCCGAGAAAATCAGCGTCTCGCCTTCTTCACCCGGCATTGGTGCAACAAACGCCGTACCACCGGTCATATCAATAGCAGTTTCAAACGACTCAGCTAAGCGTTGCTCGATACCTTCACGCACTTTAAATCGGTCAACAACCACTTCAATGGTGTGCTTCTTTTGCAACTCGAGTGTCGGTGGATCGCTCAGGTCACAGATCTCACCGTCAATTCGCGCGCGAATAAAGCCCTGTAAGGCGAGGTTTTCTAACACCTTAACGTGCTCGCCTTTGCGGTTCTGTACGATGGGAGCTAACAACATGCGTTTTGATTCAGCGGGCTCGGTGAGCACCTGATCAACCATCTGTGAAATAGTTTGCGCCGCCAACGGCACATCGTGTGTCGGACAGCGAGGCTCGCCCACGCGGGCAAACAGTAGACGTAAATAATCGTATATCTCGGTAATCGTACCCACCGTTGAGCGCGGGTTGTGAGACGTGGACTTCTGTTCAATGGAGATCGCAGGTGATAAACCTTCAATGCCATCTACATCAGGTTTTTCCATCAAAGACAAAAACTGACGGGCGTAAGCGGAGAGTGACTCGACATAACGTCGTTGACCTTCGGCGTACAACGTATCAAACGCCAACGATGACTTGCCTGAGCCGGATAACCCCGTAATGACTACGAGCTTATCGCGCGGTATGGTCAGGTTAAAATTCTTTAGGTTGTGTGTTCGCGCACCACGTACTTCGATTTTGTCCATAGTAAACTTTTTTCTCCGCGCATAGGCGTAAATGATTCAACCGAGTGAGCCGAGTATTATCGCACAGACTGGGGTATCTGGTACAATGCCGGCTCAGTCGTTCATAATAGCGAGCATTATGAGTCAGCAACAGTTAAATAGAACAGAAAAGCGCGCAGCGTTCGCACTTGCCTCAGTCTTTGGCATACGCATGTTAGGCCTGTTTTTGATCATGCCTGTCATGGCAATTTATGCCCATCAGTACCCCGATTACACGCCAGCGTTAATGGGTGTTGCCTTAGGGGCCTACGGTTTAACTCAAGCTTTTTTCCAAATTCCTCTGGGCATGTTATCGGATCGAATAGGACGTCGTCCTATCATCGTGGGTGGCCTGTTGGTCTTTGCTTTAGGTAGTGTGATTGCTGCACAAGCGGATAGCTTGATGGGCGTCGTTGTTGGGCGCGCCGTGCAAGGAATTGGTGCCATTGCAGCGGCTATTTTAGCAATGGCAGCCGATGTTTCACGCGATAATCAACGCTCGAAAGTCATGGCGATTATCGGTATGTGCATTGGCTTGGCATTTGCTCTTGCGCTGATTATCGGCCCGTTACTCGCAGACCATATTGGCTTACAAGGCCTGTTTTGGTTTACCGCCGCGAGCGCCCTCGTGGGTATTGGCTTGTTACTCGTCGCAGTGCCAAAAACATTGACTAAATCAGCTCGCCGCGAGGCGTTGCCCGTGGCCACGGAACTTAAACACTTGCTAAGACATCGCCAACTTTGGTTACTCAATGGCGGCGTGTTTGTACTCCACGCGGTACTGACCTCTTGGTTTATTAGCTTACCAACGTTGTTAGCAGCGCATGATGTGCGAACGGAATACCATGCCTTATTTTATTTACCCACCTTGGTGCTGTCGATCGCGTTAATGGTGCCCATGATTATTCACGGCGCAAAAACCAATCAACATGTCACTTGGTTTAGGTTGTCGATTTTATTGCTGATGGTGGGCGCGACACTCATAACGTGGTGGGGTGCTTCGCTGATTGTGATAGCGATCGCGTTGGTGGTGTTTTTCACTGGCTTTAACTTCTTAGAAGCAACGCTACCTTCATTGCTCACACGTATTGCCCCGGCGGGTAGTAAAGGGAGTGCCAGTGGCATATATTCCACCTGTCAGTTTAGCGGGGCGTTCGTCGGTGGCGCGCTAGGCGGTTGGCTCTTACAAACTTATCAGCTTAAAGGGATTGGCGTCGCGAGTTTAGCTATACTAGCGTTATGGTTTGTTTTGAGCCGTTTGATGCAAAACCCTAAAGCCGTAACAAACGTGGTGATTAGTTTGAAAGGGCTTGAGCAACAGACCCTTGATCAATTTAATGATGCGCTACTCGGGATATCCGGTGTCGAAGAAGTTCGTTACGCATCTGACGATAGAGTCACCTATTTAAAAGTTGATAAAAAGCAGTATGATGAGCATGCAGTCGAAGCATTGATCGAACGTCACAAATCGGCCCAATAGCGTGTTAAACTATTAAAAGAGAAAATTTTAGAACAGGAGAGAAATATGGCCAGTCGCGGTGTGAATAAGGTAATTTTGGTCGGTAACTTGGGCGCCGATCCTGAAGTTCGGTATACCCAGAACAGTACCGCTATTGCTAATCTCTCAATCGCAACGAGCGAAACGTGGAAAGACAAGCAAACAGGTGAGCCGCGTGAACAAACCGAGTGGCACCGTTGTGTTGCTTATCGTCGCTTAGCAGAAATTGCCGGTGAGTACCTCAAAAAGGGCTCAAAAGTGTACGTCGAAGGCCGCTTACAAACACGTAAATGGCAAGGCCAAGACGGCCAAGATCGTTACACGACAGAAATCGTAATTAACGAAATGCAAATGCTCGATTCTCGTGGCGGCTCTGGCATGGGTCAAGGCCAAGGTATGAATCAGGGCATGAACCAAGGCATGCATCAAGGTATGAACCAGGGCATGAATCAAAACCAAGGCGGCAATCAGCCTGCGCCTAATCAGCAGGGCAATCCGAACCAAGGTTTTGGACAGCAACAAGGTTTTCAAGGTGGTCAGTCAAACCAAGGCAATGCGATGCGTTCTAACCAAAATCAGCAGCCTTCACAACCAGAACCGTTTTCACCCGATAACGATTTTGATGACGATATTCCGTTCTAGGTCACGACTTCACTCGCTATTTATCGAAAGCCCTCAGTCGAGGGCTTTTTTGTATCTGTCTCTCCGATTAGACCCATCGAAATCACCTTAATTTACTTAGCTTGCTAACTTTGTTAATATACTTAGCAAGCTAACTAAATGAGATCAGGTTATGACACTCTCACAAGAGCAACTCAAACAACTGTCCGTGCCCGAACGTTTAGGACGGGTGGCACGGCAATGGCAATCTGTCGCAGATCGTGAACTGGCACCCTTAGGTTTAACTTACCCACGCTGGAGCGCGATGTGGAAGCTGGTGCGAATCGGTGATGGCGCAAGTCAAAAGCAATTGGCAGAGGCGTTGGAGATAGAACTCGCATCATTAATGCGAACGTTGACACAGCTAGAGCAACAGTCACTTGTTGTACGGCGCGTATGCCCAGACGATGGCCGCGCTAAGCGAGTTTATCTAACCGACGCCGGTCATGCGTTGGTGAAAAAGATGGAAGCCAAAATCCTAAAGGTACGTCGTACGCTGATGGCTGATATTGCCGACGAAGACATTGAAACGGTTAAGCATGTATTGGCGATAATTTCGCGTAACGCCCACCAAATGTGCAGTGAGCAAAAGAAGCACGACGATAAGCAAAGAGGTGACACACAATGACGGCTGATGAAAAATTCGCGAAGTGGGTTAAGCGAGCGCTTATTGGCTTTATCGCATTGTTTGCTTATTTCCTCTGGGCTGATTTAGCGTTACCGCTCACACCGCAAGCAATGGTGACTCGCGTCGTCACTCAGGTCGCGCCGCAGGTTAACGGTACGGTAGAACAAGTGTTGGTTGACAATAATCAGTATGTGGAGCCGGGCGACCCTTTATTTACGCTAGATCCTCGACCTTTTCGTTTGCAGCTACAGCAAGCTGAATTAGCTTTGCAGCAAGCACAACAGTCGAACCGTCAACTGGATGCACAAATTCGTGCTGCTCAAGCAAAGCTAAAGTCAGCACAAGCGACTGCTGATGAGCAAAGTCGTGAGGCGCAGCGAATCAAAAACTTAGTGAAGGAAGGCAGTACATCTGAGCAAGCGTTTGATCAGGCGCAGAGCGCGGCGTTGCAAGCGCAAGCGAATGTCGATGCGGTTAAATCGCAGTTGGAAAGCCTCAAAGTGCAGCGCGGCGATTCAGACGACGCTAACAATCTGCTCATTCAGCAGGCTAAGAACGCGGTGGACAATGCCGAGTTGAACTTGAGTTATACCACGATACGTGCGCAACACGCGGGTCGAGTGAGTAATCTTAAACTCAGCGAAGGTGTATATGCCCGACAAGGTAACCCATTACTGGCGTTGGTATCGCCTCACGCGGATATCGTTGCTGACTTCAGGGAAAAGAATTTGCGCCACGTTAAAACAGGTCAGCGCGCATTGGTTGTCTTTGATGCCGAGCCAGGTACCGTTTATGAGGCGACGATAGATAGCGTTGATGCCGGTGTTAACGCAGGTCAGTTGAGCGCGGATGGCACACTCGCACAGCCGGTTAACTCGAACCGCTGGGTACGCGATGCTCAACGTATGCGAGTGCACTTGAGCCTTGCCAAAGGTATTGATAACAACCGTCCTGCTGGCGCTAAGGCAACAGTACAAATCGTGCCCGATGGCGGTTTTAAAAGCACCGTTGCACAAGCTCAAGTGCGTCTACTGGGTTGGTTACATTACATTTACTAACGTGGGGCAGGTATGAAACAGCTCGGATTAACTGAAAACGGTCTGCGGCAATGCTTGCGCATTGGCTTTGGGGCGTCCATCGGCTTCTTAGTCACCACGTTGTTTGACTTATCTTATGGTGTCTTTTTCACCGTGCTACCGATGCTCTTGCTGGGCTTAGTGCCGGTCATTAACGGACATGTGGCGCGCCAATTATTGGCCGCATCAGTTATGTGTGGGATTGAAGTCGGTATCGTGGCGCAGTTATTAGGTGGGCACCCGATACTCATGACGATGGTCGCATTTTTGTTGTTTCTGTATCGCTTTGCTTTCATGGCACGTGGCACTGCGTTTTTATTTGGTGCCAATGGCGTGTTGATGCTAAGCATCATGTTGCATTATGCGAGCTATCCAACTACCGACGTCAATAACCTCATTGCGAGTAATTTTTTCGCGTCATTGTTGGCTATCGTTATTGCCTTTATGATGCATACATTGATTCCCAACAAAGCAGAGCCCAGTGCGCCTCCCGTAGCGCCCGAAAAATCATCCAACCGCGTCCGTCATGAGGCAATTTTAGGTGCCACGGTGACAACCTTGTCATTTTTAGTCTTTCAACTGTTTGATTTGCAAGACTCAATATCAGCACAGGCAACCACTATTTTGGTGTTATTTCCCATGCATTGGAATGGTGCGCTGACTTACGCGCGTAAACGCGCGATGGGTACGCTGATCGGCGTCATGTTTGGGCTTGCTGTACAACTTCTGCTGTATGATTGGTATGACGCACTGTGGCTTATTGTGCCCTTATTCTGGGTCGGAGTGATGCTGTTTGCTAGGCTCCACGTGCTTGAAGCTTCGGGCGCCGGCGTGGGTTTTGGTGCTTTGACTACGGTCGGTATTTTATTTGGCCAGTACCTTTCGCCTACGCAGGACCTAGTCTATTCAGGGCTGTACCGACTCAGTAGCACCTTAGTCGCAATTATCGCAGCAATGATGGTGTGTTATCTCGTACATAAAGCGTTGAACCAGTGTGCGGCAACGCGTTTTGGCAGTTAATAAAGAAAAACGGGCATTGAGTGTTGATAAAATTCCTCTAAGCCGCATAATTCGCCTAAATGATATCTAATATCTGTTTTTAGCGATGGAGCGCCCTCATGACATCGATGTCAATTAAGTTTTTTCAACGACTAAGCACCCAAATCTCGTTATTGGTGGGCTTCGTTGGCATTGCGATGTTTGTCAGTTTGGCCACTTTTACCATTACCGAACAAACAGCGGAGAATCGTCACGTAGTTGAACAAGAAGTTTTAACTACAGCGCAGATGATGCAGGCCACGTTTGATCGTGTGGTGCGTTATGAGCGCACGGATTTGTTGCATGAAATTCTTTCCCAGTTACAAGATCAACCGAATGTCCTAGCCGCGTTTATCTACAACCGAGAGGGGCGTATAGAATATGCCGCTGATCATCACTGGCTCGATAAACCCTTATATCAAGCGTTGAGTATCGCGTCGCAAACTTGGCATGAACTCAATGCAAACAGCGACATCACGCTGCATCACGTTGAGGACCAAGGTCGCTTGATTGTGTACGTACCGCTGACGGTATCTTCAGACTTTCCTGAATTTCGACCATTCTCACTTATGATCGCGTTCGAGCAAAGGCATACCTTTTGGAGTGTGGCTCAGTCGCGTCTTACCACTTTGACGATTCAATTGATTATCGTGCTGTTGTTGGTCGCCCTTCTGCACAGATATTTGAATTATCGTATTAGCAAACGGCTTGGCCACATGCAAACCGGTGTACAGGCGATGCGAGATGAGCAACAGCGGGTTGCTATTGACGTACGCGGCAAGGATGATATTGCGGCGCTGGCGCGTCAGGTCGAGGCGATCGCTGCCGAGCGTCATGCGCATTGGTCCAAACTTAAAAATCTAGAAACCGCCGTAGACCAAAGCAATGAGTGCATTATTATTACCGATGCCAAAGGCCAAATAGAGTATGTGAATAAAGCGTTTGAGTGGATTACCGGGTATCAACGAGACGAGCTGGTTGGCAATAACCCCCGTATTCTCAAATCAGGTCTGACGCAACAATCGGTGTATCATGAACTTTGGGACACCCTTAACCAAGGTCAAACGTGGCGCGGTGAATTGCTCAACCAACGTAAAGATGGGCAAGTTTATACGGTGTATTCGATTATTACGCCGGTCTACAACGAACAGGGGGAATGCACTCACTATATTGCGGTTGAAGACGATATTACCGAGCGCAAGGCCGACGAGCAGCGGCTTCACTATATGGCTTATTACGAGACATTGACCGGCCTGCCCAACCGACTGCATATGACCCAAATCATCGACCAAGCACTCGCGTCGTTAGAAGAGGATGAACTGGGCTACTTGTTACTCGTCGACATTGATCGATTACAACAGATTAATGATGCGCGTGGCCATGAGTTCGGCAATCGCTTGGTCCAAGCTTTTGCTGAGCGAATGAAGCAGTGGACGGAACAGCAGGGCGTGCAGCTCGCGCATTTGGGGGCTGACCTGTTTGCTGTTCTATTCCCACCGCAAGTTTCTAAACGCGAAGTGGCCAAAGAGAAGCTCTATGAGACCTGCGAGGCGCTGCTCAAGATCACCCGCAAGCCAATTCAGTTAGACGATGATGTTCTGACCATGTCAGCAACCATAGGCGCGGTCGTCTATCCACAAAAAGGTGGTAATGCAGAACAATTGTTACGTCGTGCCGAAACAGCCTTGCATAAGGCAAAACGATACGGGGGCAATCACTTCGCCGTCTATCGTCAGCAATATGGAGAGGAGATTAAGCGGCAATTCGATGTCGAGAGAATGCTACGGCATGCGATAAAAAACGATGAGCTTGATTTATATTTGCAGTCTCAAGTGGATGCGACGGGTAAGGTGGTCAGTGCCGAAGGTTTGGTACGGTGGCATCATTCGGAGCAGGGGCTCATTAGCCCGGGTGTATTTATACCGATTGCTGAACGCTCAGATTTGATTCTATCGATTGACCGTTGGGTACTGCAGCGTGCCGCACAGATTCTTGCTTCTAAGGAAATTGCTGAGAACCCCATTGATGCATTGTCAGTGAACATCTCTGCTCGACATTTTGTTCGGGGTGATTTAGTTCATGTCGTGAGTGAGTTGCTAGAAAACTATCATTTTAAGCCCCAGCAGTTGATGATCGAGGTCACCGAGGGCGTATTGATAGAAGATACAGATAAAGTCATTGAAGTCATGCGCGAGTTAAGCAAACTCGGCATCCGTTTCTCGATTGATGACTTCGGAACCGGCTACTCGTCGTTAGCGTATATCCAAAAGCTACCAGTGAGTGAGCTCAAGATAGACCAAAGTTTTGTTCGCAGTATCGGTGAGAAAGCGACCCACGATGCGCTCGTTGAGACGATTCTCTCGATAGGTGAACACTTAGACTTACGCATGATCGCCGAGGGCGTTGAAACAGAGCGTGAGGCGCGCTTCTTGACCGAGCGCTGCCCCACGATTGTTATGCAAGGGTATTTATTCGCTTATCCTGTTCCCGCTCAAGAGTGGCTGGCGTCTTTTAGTCCAAATTGTTCAACTACACGATCAAAGTAAGCTAAGTTTTTCTTTGCATATTCGCGCTTAGCCACATAGTCGCCTGGGAAGAAGTTCTTTTTAAAACCGTAGGCGACCATGTCTTTTAGACGTTTCAACGAGATATCAAAATTATCGACAGCTAATTGATATTCGTTGCTGACGGTGGTGCGCGATACCAATCGGTTATCGGTACAAATAACCGTGGCTAGACGGTTATCGAGCATATACTTAAAGTTGTGGTTCTCGATACCGCCGATGCTTGGATTGGTTTGCAGATTACTGGTAAGACAAACCTCAACAGCAATCCGGCGGTCGGCAATATATGAAGCCAAGTTTTCGCCATACGCTTTAGGATCTTCAATCGTTGGGTCTTCGGTCATCTCTGGTGAGAACAACGAGTACCCATGGCCTAGACGGTCCGCGTGGCACTGGGTAAGGGCCTCGAAAATACTCTCTGCGCCATAGGCCTCGCCTGCGTGTACGGTTTTTAACAAGAAGTTTTCGTGGGCGTATTCGTACACATCTTTGAACTGACTTGCCGGATAGCCGATTTCTTGTCCTGCGATATCTAAACCGACGATAGGTAAGCCTTCATCGTCGCGCATTCTGACGCTGGCGCGTACCAATTCCATCGCCGCCGTACGGATGACTTGCATCGGTTCAAAGTCACGCAAATGTTGGAACAATTGGGTATAGTATGGCGAGAAACCTTTCTTACCGAACATGCGCATGGCGCAGTTGATGATGCCATAGTCAAAGGGTGGCTTTTCGCCTTGTTGCACACTCGGTTGTTGATTGTATTCGTTTTTCGCCTTTTTCAGACCATCGTTGACCACATGCATAATAGTGTCAAAGGTCACACCGGCAGCTGGATTCATTAACAACTGAGGGGCAAAGCGAACTTCGATATAGTTCACCCCTTCTTCTTGGTTATCAATGGCGAGCTCGTAAGCGGCCTGCTCGAGGTTTTCTAAGTTGCGCAGCGCAGCGCAGGTATACTGAAAGCCGTTTAAGTACTCGCCTAAGTTGTTGTAGTGAGACTTAAAAACCTGATCAAATAAACCTTCCTCTGTATAACTGGGGAGCTCGATACTGGCGCGTTTTGCCATGTCGATCAGGCTTGAAGCGCGCAAGCTGCCATCTAAGTGCAAGTGAAGGTCAGCTTTAGGAATGGCCTTGATAAAATCGGCAGGGTATTGCATATCGAAAACTCCTCGGTAACATTTGCTTGGCGTTATTTTGGCACAGAATTGACTTGGATAATAAAAAGAATCCCACTATGGCATCACTTTATTTTACCTATTCGGCAATGAATGCCGGCAAAAGCACCTCATTATTACAGGTGGCACATAACTATGAAGAGCGTGAGCAGCAAGTGTTACTCATGACCCCTGCGATCGATAACCGTGCGGGACAGGGAAAAATTGCTTCACGCTTAGGTATAGCGCGTGATGCCCTCCAATTTACCCAAGACTGCGATCTCGTTGAACTCATCTTAAAGCAGTATCATCAGCGTCGGATTGATTGTGTTTTGCTTGATGAGGCGCAGTTTTTAACCGCACAACAAGTTTGGCAGCTCACGACTGTCGTCGATACACACAATATCCCCGTTATGTGTTACGGCATCCGCACTGACGCTTTTGGTGATGCGTTTCCTGGCAGTGCCGTATTACTTGCGGTGGCAGATAAGCTGGTTGAAATGAAGACGATTTGTCATTGTGGACGCAAAGCAACGATGTCGCTTCGGGTGGACGAGCACGGCAATGCTGTGAAAATGGGTCAACAAATTGCGATTGGTGGCAACGACCGCTATATCTCATGTTGTAGAACCCATTGGAAAGAAGCGATGGGTATTCGTTAACGAGGTTCTGTTGCTGACTTGACGAACACAGTATACTAATGGGTGTGTATTCGCTCCCATGAGGTAACTTGATGAACTCAATTACGATCCGCCGCCCCGATGATTGGCACTTGCACTTACGCGATGAAGAAATGCTGGCCACTACCGTGCCGCATTCTGCTGAAGTGTTTCACCGTGCTGTGGTCATGCCGAATTTAGTCCCCCCGGTGACAACCGTGTCTGCCGCGTTAAGTTATCGTGAACGCATCATGGCCCAGCTCGGCGCGGATCAGCGCTTTGATCCTCGTATGGCACTTTATTTAACAGGCGAGACGACGGTCGAAGAAGTAAAAAAAGCAGCCGCTGAGGAAAAAGTCATTGGCTTTAAACTCTACCCTTCGGGTGCAACTACCAATTCAGCGTCCGGCGTAAAATCAGTCGAAGCTTTAGCACCTGTACTCGAAGCGATGCAGGCGCACGGTGTGCCGCTACTGGTTCATGGTGAAGTGACCGACGCTGATATCGATATTTTTGACCGCGAGAAAGTGTTCATTGAGCGTCATTTGATCCCGATTACTCAGCAATTTCCTGAGCTGAAGTTGATTTTGGAGCACATTACGACCGGTGACGCAGTCGACTTTGTGACCTCAGCTCATGACAATGTAGCGGCCACGATAACCCCTCAGCATTTGTTGATGAATCGCAATCATCTGTTAGTGGGCGGTGTGCGTCCACACAACTACTGCTTACCGATCTTAAAACGTCGTGAGCATCAAGAGCGTTTACAAAAAGCGGCATTATCAGGGAGTGCTAAGTTCTTTCTAGGAACAGATTCCGCGCCGCACGTAAAGGCCAACAAAGAGACCGCATGCGGTTGTGCAGGCTGCTATTCAGCCCCCGCTGCCATTGAACTCTACGCGGAGTTTTTTAGTCAGCATAATGCGCTCGATAAGTTGGAGAACTTTAGTTCAGTGTTTGGTGCGCAGTTCTACCAATTACCATTGAATGAAGATCGTCTGACTTTAACGCAAGAAACCTGGCAAGTACCGGAGCAAGTGTCAACTACAACAGGACCTATCGTGCCTTACTACGCAGGTCAAACGTTGCACTGGAAGCGCTCATAAAAAGCGTCTGTTAAGTTCACACCTGAGTGCTCTATGACAATGCTCAGGGCTGAAGTTATCTTTTGATTGACCGATACTAGAATAAGTATTCTTATTTTTTGCTATCGGTCAAGCCCATGAAACTAACCCACAAGCTCTATACAGCCTTTGCTGCCATTCTGCTGGTGCTCGTTGTACTCATTACAACCACACTCTTTAGTATTCGGTCGCTCGTTAACACCACTTCTCAAGCTGAACAAACCTTTACGGTTATTACTGTCGCGGAAGATTTGGTTAAGCAATTACTGTTGATTCAAAGCGGCCAGCGCGGTTATGTAATCAGTGGTAACGATGAGGACAAGGTGCCGTATGATGACGGTAAGGCACAACTGAGCCAGTCTTGGGAGCAGCTTAAACAGCTTAGCCAAGGTTCATCGGCGCAATTAAAACGTTTAGAAGAGTTTAATGAGCTGTACCAGCGCTGGCTAGAAGAAGCGATGGAACCGGTTATCTCAATACGGCTGCAATACGGTCCTGGAGCGATGGGCTTGGACCAGGCGGCATACCTTGTGAAACAAGGCCGTGGCCGCGAAGACATGCAAGCGATGCGCGAGTTAATGGATAGCTTTATTACTTTTGAGCGTACACAGTTAACCGAGCGCCATGCGGAGGCCGATCAGGCGAGTTTATTGGCGGAATGGACAACGTTACTGGGTGGTTTAGTGGTAGCCCTTGTAGCGATTGGTTCGGCTTGGACATTTAAAAAGCAGTTACAAAATCGCTTGGCCGACGCGCAGCAAGCTATTGATGCGATTGCCGAAGGGCAACTAAATTACCGTATTCAAGCGGACGGCAACGATGAAATTGCGCAAGTGCTATCAACGTTAGTGGCAATGCAAGACAAGCTCAAAGCCATGCTGAATAATATCCGCAATGCCGTTAATGAGTTAAATGAGTCCAGTGGTGTCGTTGCGAGTACCGCTGAGCAGTTGTCCGCATCGTCCGATGAACAAACGCACGCGTCGGACTCTGTGGCAACAGCAATTCAAGAGCTCAGCGCAAGTATCGAACAAGTCTCGCAAAACGCTGAGCAAGCGCGCACCATCGCCCATCGTTCGAGTGATGAAGCACGTGAGAGTAGCACGGTTATTGAGCAAATGACGCAGGCGATGGACCGCATTAATCAGGCGGTGACGCAAGCTTCGCAACGGCTAACGGAACTCGACTCACAGTCAGAGAAAATTAACGCCATTGTATCTGTTATTAAAGGCATCGCCGATCAAACTAACTTGCTTGCCTTGAATGCCGCGATCGAAGCGGCTCGCGCGGGTGATCAAGGACGGGGATTCTCAGTCGTAGCGGATGAGGTCAGAAGCTTGGCACAACGCACGGCAGAATCAACTGATGAAATTGAACATATGGTCGGTGAGATCCAGCGGGGCACACAAACCAGTGTTCAGCAGATGCAGCGTGGCGTGAGCGAAGTAGAGGAGGGCGTCGAGCTCGCTGACATGACTGGGCAGGCAATGACGCGTATTCGTGGTAGTTTCGATGAGGTCATGCAGGTCGTTCAGGAAATTAGCGATGCGCTGAAGGAGCAAAATCGTGCCAGCGATGAAGTGGCAGAAACCGTCGAGCGCTTTGCCGGTATGGCACAACAAAACCAAGAAGCCACACGGCATTCGAGCGGTACTGCGCATACCTTGCAAACGTTGGCTGCACAGCTCGAGCAAACGGTTAAACGTTTTTCTCTGGATTAATCAAAACAGAGTCAAAAATTGTGGAAATATCGCCCATTTGTGTTCCAATAAGCGTAAGAGGTTTGATACCATATACAAAAAATAAACAAAGGAATGCTCAGTGCGCTTTTTGTTCGGAAAAAAAACAGGCTCTAACTACCAGTTAGTGATAAGCATCAGCGCTGCTGAACTTCGTCTGTTGATCCTTAAAGAAAAGCCAAATAAGGCGCCTGAGTTAATCGTCAATGATGTCGAGCGACTACAGAATAATAATATTACACAAGCGCTCAGCAACCTTAACGAACGTTATAAGAAATTGTCGTTAGATGACGCCAAAGTGACGTTCGTATTGCAGCCCGCTCATTATCAATCGACGGCGGTCGATCGGCCTGATGTGCCGGACGAAGATCTCGCCGCTAGCTTACGCTTTCAACTCGATGAACTGACAGAAATGAGCCCTGATCAGATGATTACTGATTATTATGAGCTTCCATTGCAAGCCAGTGGCCAGGATAAAGTCACCGCGGTGGTGGCGGCAAAGGAGCTGTTAGCGAATATCGTCAATGCGGTTGCAGCACAATCTTGGCAACTCACCGATATCACCGTGAGTGAGGTGGTATTAAAGAATTTGTTTCAGCATCGAGAAAAGCCCTGCATGGTGTTATATGGGCTTAGTCAGAATCGCTATGTAGCGCAAATATATCGTGCCGGTGAGCTCGTATTCACCCGTGAGCTCCGCGGAGTGCGAGACCTCTCCAAATATAGCGTAGAAGAAATAAAACTCGGCGCGCTCGAGCCGCTTGCGACCGAAATTCAACGTTCAATGGATTACTACGAAGGGCAACTGCGACAAGCAGGCTTGCGCGAGGTTGTCTTAGCGGTGGCGGGTCCTCAGCGAGAGGCGATGGCCGAGTCACTGCATGAGTTGTTAGCGGTTGACGTTGAACTGTTTGAATATCCGCAATGGATGAATGAGTTGTGTGAGGGGGATTTTTCTGACCTTGAGGCCTTGGCGGCTAGTATAACGCCAAGTGCACAGGGAGATGCCCAATGAAGCAGTCGATTAACTTATATACCGATGAACTTAAACCGGTTGTTTTAAAACTTTCGTTAGCGCGTAGCTTAGTTGCGGCGCTGGTTCTGACGTTAGTTATCCTGGTGGCTTGGATTGTGCTACAGCAAATCGCCGAGCAACGTAGTGCCGAGGCTGATCGTGTTAACCAACAATTGCAGCAGTTGCAACAGCAACAAACTCAGTTGCAGTCGCAGGTACAACAAAAGAACCCTGATCAGCAGTTAGTTCAACAATCCGAGAGCTTGAGTCGACGGATTCAGCAACAAATGCAGTTGAACGAACGCTTGACTCATCTTGAGTCGCGGCAGCTAATTGCGCCTCAGCAATTGATGGCAGAGCTCCAAGCGATTGATATGGAAGGTCTTTGGTTGACTGAGTTCGGTATTTCAGAGGGACGCATTAATCTGCATGGTAAGGCCATTAAGGGCAACCTGATTCCAAGCTGGATGGCGCGTTTTGATGGCGAACCGGTATTGAGTGACAGTCGCTTCTCGGTTGTCGACTTATCGCAAGACGAGCAGGACAACCAAACCTTCAGTTTGGCGAGTGAGCGAGGGTCGGATGAATAAGCGCTGGCAACAAATGAATGACTGGTTTCAGCAGCAACCCCGCGATCGCCGCATTCTGATTGCAACGTTGTTATGGGTAGTTATCGCGGTTTACTTAGTCAGTGTGCTGATCATGCCTGAAATTAAAACCATGAATACCGCGAGTCAACGTACTGCTCAACTGCAACAGCAAGTGACCCAAGCCGAAGCCTTGAACGAACAACTGCAGCGTCAATTGCAACACGACGTCAACCAACCGTTGCGCGAAGATATTACAAGTAAGCAAAAACGTTTGCAGCAACTCGTCGAACAAGCAAGTGGGCACAGCGTTTTAGGTGTCGCGCAACGAAAGCAGTTTTTGCGAGAGGCGCTTAACTATCCGGATAGTATGCAACTGATTTCGCTCAATACGCCGCAGCCAGAACGCATTACCGATGAAGATAGCGGAGCGCTTTATCAGCATCGGGTTGATGCCGTGCTTAGGGGCGACTTTGCTACCATCAAACGCTATGCCGAGCAATTGCAAACCGCGTTTCCGGAAGTTGAATGGCTAAGATTCAATTATCAGGTTGATACCTATCCACAAGCGCAACTCACGATTGCGTGGCGCATTATTAGTATGGATAAGGAGTTTATCGGTGCTAACTAGTCCTTATCGTGTTGGATATTTGCTGGCAAGCGTCCTGCTGCTTACTTCTGTGCAAACGTTGGCGCAAGACCCTACCCGCCCCTATGGTTGGCAGGCCGGTCGCAGTGCCGGTGTTGATCAAGATATGAATTTAGTATTAACGCAAGTCGTGGTGTCGAGTGACTCCCAACGCGCGTTAATTAACAATCAATGGCTCAAGCCTGGGGATACGATCGCAGGCTATCAGGTTGATGGTATCGGTTCTAACCAGGTTGTGCTGCGCAGTAATCAAGAGCAACGCGTGCTTAAGTTATTTCAGCCATTGAATATAAAGAATAATGAATCTCAGGGAGATCAAGAATGAGAGTGCTTTGGATAGCAGCGATAGCAGCGTTGCTGACGAGTTGCGCCTATCAGCCCGATAAAAAACCACAAGAGGCTTATCAGGCGATGCAGCAAGATACCCCTGTGCAAGGTAGTAACAAGAAATCCACCACACTACCGACGGATGTCGCTGCGTTTTTAAACCAGTCTGCAGAGAGTAACGTTTCTGGCGCGAGTGAGCTTGTTGGTGAAGAGCCACGCTTTGTGTTGCAGGCGGATGGTGTTGCGGCAAAGCAGTTTTTTTACAGCCTCACCGTGGATACGCCCTATAACATCGTTGTGCACCCTGATGTAACGGGCGATATTTCGCTTGATTTAAAGGACGTGACTATTGATGAAACACTCGATGTCGTGAGTGATATCTATGGTTATGAAGTTCGTCGCGAAGGCCGAATGATCCAAGTGTATCCAGCAGGCGTGCGCACGCAAACATTTACACTCGACTATCTTTCGTTAAAACGTTTTGGCTTGTCGCAAACGCAAATTACCAGCGGCGGTGTGAGCCAAGAACGGAACAACAACAGTGGCTATGGTAACAACAACCGTAGTAATAGTAGCCTTTCTAATAACAGTGGCTTAGGTGGCCTGAATGGGAGCGGCCAAAACCAGAATTTTGGTGGTATGAATGCCGGCGGTGCTAATGGTGCTTCGGTAAACACACAGTCTGAAACAGACTTGTGGGGCAGCCTAGAAGATATGATAGAAGGCATCGTAGGCGGCAATGGTAGTGTGGTACTTTCACCGCAAGCGGGGTTAGTCAGTGTGACCGCGCAACCGTCTAAGCTGCGTGCGGTCGATCAGTTTCTAGAAAACTTGCAGTCACGTTTGCAACGTCAGGTTATTCTTGAAGCGCGCATTGTTGAGGTCACGTTGGGTGATCAGTATCAACAAGGTATCCGTTGGAACGAACTCAACATGAGTGGGCGTTTTGACTTTGGCTTTAATGGCTCCGTTCCGAATGACATTGCTGCCGCCACGGCCGACGGCGTGTTTGGTCTAACATTTAATTCTGACCGTTTTACAGGTTTCTTAGAGTTACTGCAGACTCAAGGCAGTGTGCAAGTACTATCAAACCCACGCGTCACGGCCTCGAACAATCAAAAAGCGGTGATTAAAATTGGTGAGGATGAGTACTACGTCACTGATGTTACCTCGCAAACCAATACTACAGTCACACAGGATGCGTTAACGAGTTCAAATGTTGATTTGACGCCATTTTTCTCGGGTATCTCACTCGATGTAACGCCTCAAATTAGTGACGACGGTGAAGTGACTCTGCACGTTCACCCATCGGTGGTCGAAACCAGCGAGCAGGAAAAAGTTATCACGATTGGTGACGAGACGTTAAGGTTGCCGCTGGCGCGTAGCAATATTCGTGAATCGGATACCATCGTCCGTGCGCGTAGCGGAGAAATTGTGGTGCTGGGAGGCTTGATGCAAAACTCGACGTCCGAGAATGTCGAGAAAGTGCCCTTATTGGGCGACTTGCCGCTGGTGGGTAATCTTTTCAAAAATAAAAGCAATGACTCATCTAAGAAAGAGTTGGTGATTTTAATTAAGCCAACGGTTATCGGTGCAGACACCTGGCAAAAGGAGCTAGAGCGTTCGCGTGAGCTGCTGGAAACCTGGTTTCCAGATATCGCTCAAGACCAGTAAACGTTGAATCGCTATGTACTTGTATCATTACGGGCTGAATCAACTGCCGTTTACCATAACACCCAATACACAGTTCTACTGTGAGCTGAAAAGTCACGATCAAGCGGCTAAAGTGGTGTTAACGGCGCTGAATACGGGTGAGGGCTTCATTAAAGTCACTGGCGAAGTCGGTACCGGTAAAACATTGTTATGCCGGCGCCTGCTAGAAGAAATACCTGATTATTTCTACACCGCGTATGTGCCCGATTCTTATCTTAGCCCTGACCAACTTAGACGTGCAGTAGCACAAGAGTTGGGCGTTGATACCGCTGCGGTAGAGAGTGAACACCAACTCGCTCGTGCACTGCAGGAAAGATTGTTAGAGATTAGTCAGTCTGAACGTGCGGTCGTGTTGATTGTGGATGAAGCGCAGGCGCTGCCGGAGGATAGTCTAGAGGCGTTGCGGCTGCTCTCTAATTTAGAGACTGAGTCGCGTAAATTACTGCATATTATTCTAGTAGGGCAGCCAGAGCTTGATGAACGTTTGGCGCAACATAACTTTCGTCAGTTAAGACAGCGTATTAGCTTTTCACATCGACTGACCGCAATGAATGCACGCGAAACCGCGCAGTACATCGGTCATCGCATGCGTATCGCGGGCTATAAAGGGGAGCCGATTTTTTCAGCCGGATTGGTGTCCGCATTGTATGAGAGTAGCCGAGGTATTCCGCGGTTAGTGAATGTGTTGGCGCATAAAATGCTGCTACTGGCTTACGGTGAGGGGCGGAAAAAGTTGTCACATAAAGACTTAAAATTGGCAACTAAGGATACCGCAGATACGCGCTATCGCTCGCCGGCCGTGCGCCTGATGATATGGACATTGTTATTGGTGTTAGTGGGTGCTTCAGCGTTACTTGGCTTAACTTTTGAGCATCCCGCTTGGCCGTGGAATTCTGTCGCATGAGTATATTGAATAAAGTATTAAAAGATTTGGATAAGCGTGGACAAAAGCCGGGTGAGGCAGAGCGTAGCGGTGGCTCAGCGGTTGCGGGCCCATCTTCACGTTTGCCTTGGATGATTGCCATTGCAGCAGTCGTACTGTTAGTGGTTGCTCTCATTGCCGGTTACGTTAGTTGGACGTATTGGGCCGGCGATAGCCGCTCGCTTGATGCTAAAAGCGATGAGAAATCACAGCCTCGGTTAGTACAGCAGGCGCCGAGCTCACAAAAAAGTGATTTCGTCCGTCCAGCAACTATGACGGAGCCGCAACCAAAACCTTCAGATGGCAGTACGCAACAGAAGGCCAATGTAAAACCTGAACCTCAGCCAGCGTCCGTTGAGGCTAAACCGGTAAAGGAAGCGGATACAGCAACACAGACCGTGTCAGAGCCTACCCCCCAAATGGATGCTCAAACTGAAGTTGACCCAGAGCCCGAACCAGCGTCAGAACCGACATTGGTGAAAAAATCGGTTCAATTGTCACCTCAACAACTCATCGAACGCGAAATCACCGCAGCACATGAGACGGCCGAGAAAGGACTGCTGAGCGAATCTGCAAAGCATTGGCAGCGCGTATTGAGCATTGACCCTAATCACATCGAAGCACGTCGCCAACTGGCAGCGCTCCAATTTGGGCGGAATCGCTGGCAGGACGCTTTACAGGTGTTAACCGCCGGGCTCGAACTGAACCCCAAAGCGCATGAACTGCGCTTGCTTGCGGCTAAAATGCTGCAGAAACGAGAACAACCTCAGTTAGCGCTGACATTGCTACAACAAGCGCAACCGCAAGTGAGTGACCACTTAGAATATTATCGGTTAAAAGCACAACTCGCCCAGCAATTGAACCAGTGGGGCGTAATGGCTCAGAGCTATAAAGCACTCACTGAAACACAACCGACGCAGGGTCGTTGGTGGCTCGGGCAAGCCATTGCGCAACAGCAGTTAGGCGAAACCGAAAATGCCGTAGATGCGTTTAAGCGCGCACGAAAATTAATTCAACATGCGCCCACACTCGACTTTATCGAGCAACAACTCAACTTATTGGTAGAGCAGGATGAAGCGACCTCGTCTTAAAATGCGACTGGGTGACTTGCTGGTACATGAGCAGGTCATCAGTGAAGAGCAACTTGAAAGTGCGCTGCAAGAACAGCAGGTGAGCGGGCGTAAGCTCGGTGCTACGCTGATTGATCTTGATTATATAACCGAAGAACAGTTACTCGATTTTTTAGCCCAGCAATTGAAGCTTGAACGGGTCAGCGTTGCCGACAAAAAAATTAGCCCGAAAGACGTGCAATTGTTGCCAGAGGTACAAGCGCGCCGTTACCGTGCTTTAGTGATTGAGGCCGATAGCGATACTGCGCTCATAGGGATGAGCGACCCAGCAGACTTGGCCGCAGTTGATGCGGTAACTCAGCATCTCGCGCCACGCGAAATTACACTGGCGGTCGTCTCTGAAGGAGAGTTGCTGTCGGCGTTTGATAGTTTGTACCGACGCACTAAAGAAATTGAGACCTTTGCGAGTCAGTTGCAGACGGAATATGAAAAAACCGAAGACTTCACGCTCGGTGCGGATAGCCTAGATGACGACGATGATGATGCGACGGTCGCTAAGCTGTTAAAGTCGATTTTTGAAGACGCCGTACAAGTACGCGCCTCGGATATTCATATCGAACCCGATCAAAATATGCTGCGCATCCGCCAACGGGTAGATGGTGTGTTGCAAGAAAATATTCTTGATGAGACCAATATCGCCAATGCGCTGGTTTTACGCCTGAAACTGATGGCAGGACTGGATATTTCCGAGCGCCGCTTACCTCAGGACGGGCGCTTTAACATCAAGGTGAAAAAACACAGTATTGATGTGCGTGTATCCACCATGCCGGTGCAGTACGGCGAAGCTTGTGTCATGCGTTTACTCGATCAGTCCAGCGGTATTTTATCGTTGGATCAAGTCGGTATGCCGCCGGATATCCTCAAGCGCGTGCGTCACTTAATTCACCGTCCGCACGGTATGTTACTAGTAACGGGCCCAACCGGTTCGGGTAAAACAACTACGCTCTATGGCGCCTTGAGTGAACTCAATACCGAAGAAAAGAAAGTTATTACCGTAGAAGATCCTGTGGAATACCGTCTACCGCGGATCTCGCAGGTGCAAGTGAGTAACAAAATTGGACTCGATTTTGCCCGCGTATTGCGTACCACGTTGCGGCAGGACCCGGATATTATCATGGTGGGTGAGATGCGTGACCATGAGACCGTCGAAATCGGCCTACGCGGCGCGATAACGGGTCACATGGTGTTATCAACGCTACATACTAACGACGCAATTACCAGTGCCATGCGTTTGATTGATATGGGCGCGCCTTCGTACCTCGTTGCGGCGGCACTGCGCGGTGTGATTGCGCAGCGATTGGTGCGGCGTGTCTGTGAGCGCTGCGCACAAGATGACACACCCGACGAGGCTCAACGCGCGATACTTGAACACTTGGAGAAAGGTAGCTGCGACCAGCCTTTTAAAAAGGGCGTAGGGTGCCAAAACTGTAACCACACTGGATACCGAGGCCGTATCGGTGTGTTTGAACTGCTTGAAATGAACAGCGCCATGATGGAAGCATTACGGCAAGAGGATACTCAACGCTTTGCTGAGGCTGCTAAGAACGCTAAGGGCTATCGCTCAATGGCCAACGTTGCACTCGATTTTGCTAAACAAGGTGTGACCAGCATTGATGAGGTGTTGTTCCTCGCCGAGAGCGTAGAAGAAAACGTCGCTGCGGCCAATATCAGTGAGCTGGCGCAACGTGATGAGGGTGATGACTAACCATGCAGTTTAGCTACAAAGCGCGTGATAAATCAGGCAGTATGCAGCAAGGGACGGTTGAGGCAAACGATGCCAAAGCAGCCGCTCAGACGCTGATGCAGCGCGGTTTGATCCCCGTCGATGTAGCGGCAAACAAGGGCAAAATTAGTAGCACGAGAACCAATAAACCAAGCGGCACGCTTTGGCAACGACTGAAGGCGATGACAGAACCGAGTGTCGAACTCGACCAACTGATTATCTTTTGTCGCCAAATGTACTCCTTAACGAATGCGGGTATTCCCATTTTGCGCGCCATTGAGGGACTCGCCGACACCACCCAGAACAAACGTTTAGAACGTGCGTTACGCGATGTCCACGGACAGCTCGAACGCGGTCGCACCTTGTCGGCGGGAATGTCACAGCACCCTAAAGTATTCTCGCGCTTGATCGTCGCGATTGTCCACGTAGGTGAGAATACCGGTCAGTTGGAAGAGTCGTTCGAGCAATTGGCACTGTATTTGGAAAAAGAGCAAGATACCCGAAAACGTATTAAAGCCGCGACGCGTTATCCGACCTTTGTGATGATTGCTTTGGTGGTGGCGCTCTTTGTTCTAAACATTTTTGTGATACCGACTTTTGCAAATATGTTCAGTCGCTTTAAGGTCGAGCTTCCGTGGGCAACGCGTGCACTGTTAGGTACCTCGGAATTTTTCGTTGCCTACTGGCCACTCATGTTGATTGCCATGGTCGGTGCTTTCTTTGGTATCCGGGCTTATGTGAACAGTGCTCCTGGTCGTCTGTTATGGGACCGCTGGAAACTGCGCATGCCGATCATCGGGTCGATTTTAGAGCGCTCAATTTTATCGCGTTTCGCGCGCAGTTTTTCCGTTATGTTATCGGCAGGGGTGCCCTTGACGCAGGCGTTATCCTTGGTAGCCGAAGCCGTCGATAACGCTCACATGGAGCGCAAGATATTAGATATTCGACGCACTATTGAGCGGGGTGAAAATCTCTCGCGTGCCGCTCGTCAATCAAAGCTGTTTACACCGCTGGTGTTGCAAATGATTGTGGTCGGCGAAGAAACGGGACGCAGTGATACGTTGTTAAAGGAAGTCGCCGATTACTATGAGCGCGAGACTGACTACGATCTGAAAACACTGACCGCGCGTATTGAGCCTGTCATGATCGGCTTTGTCGCTGTGTTAGTGCTGATCTTGGCGTTGGGTATCTTCACACCAATGTGGGATATGATGAATGCGTATCAGGGACGATAATGAAAAGCCAGGCGCAGAGTGAACAAAACTTTCGGAGTTTATTGCAAAATCTGGTTGTTATCATCAGTGTGTTCGTGCTTTCGGGGGTAGCGTTATGGATCTGGTTTGCCCCTGGTGAGCACAGTGGCTGGCAAGAAACCAAGCGCGATATGGAGTTACGACGCTTTAATGATTCGTTGTTACTGGCACGCGCAGAGTGGATGCGCGAAGGTAAACCTAAACAGGTCTCACTTAACATAAGTGGTAGTGAGCAAAGCATCCAAATGAACAGCAAAGGTTGGCCAGCGGTTGAACAAGGATGCGTTGAACTTTGGCAACGCCTTGCCGATGCGCCAAGCCAATTAACAGGCTCGGTTGAGGGTCAAACGTGTTTATTTAGAATTGAACAAAAGCTATGGCAGGAATACAACGCTGAAACAGGTCAAATCCGGGCAAAAAACGCTAAATTCGACCTATGAATTGTAAAAATGTCGTTATACAATATCACGAGAAATGATAAAGGACGCTGACTATGGATAAACGGCAACAAGGTTTCACAATCATTGAGTTGATCATCGTGGTGGTGATTCTAGGCTTGTTAGCAGCCTCTGCTTTACCTCGCTTTACCGATGTCACCGCCGATGCAGAGGACTCAGCTATTGAAGGCGTTGCTGGTGGCTTTGCCAGTGCAGTGGGCATTGTGCGCGGTGAGTGGGAACTGCGCGGGCGACCTAAAGGTGGCACGGACGGCGCAGGCGCCGAGTTACAGATGGATGGCGTGCCGGTCTATGTGGATGGCGATACAGGCTATCCCGTTAGTGGCAACAACGACACGGCGACTGATGTCACGCTCAGTAATGAAGATTGCCGCACCGTAATGACGGCTATTTTGCAAGGTTCACCCACGGTGATGGCGGAAGGTGATGGCGGTGCGATTGATGAGTACCGTTATTATACTTACGCAACGGACGATCCAAACGCCTCGACGGCGCAAGGGCAAGGTACCAATCAAGTGTGTGTTTACTATCTAGTGAACACTATTAAAGGAATTAGTCCTTTACCCTCGGGTAATGACTATCAGACAACCGGTAACTCGTTTGTCTACAACCCAAGGAACGGTGGTGTAAACGTGTTTAGTAACAATAACTAACGCAGCACCAGAACTTATTTTATTTCAATGGAGAATGTAATCATGCGCAACCAAAAAGGTTTCACGCTCATCGAGCTTATTATTGTTATTGTTGTTCTCGGTATTCTTGCCGTGACAGCAGCCCCTCAGTTCTTTAACTTCTCGGGGGACGCGCGCACTTCGACCGTTAAAGGTTTGAAGGGTAATATTCAAGGTGCTTACCAAACTGTATATGCGAAAGCGGCAGTTCAGGGTAAGTTAGCTGGCACAGCGGCTGCTCCAGCTGATGTTGAGGGTATTGATACAGTTTATGGTTATCCTGCTGCTACTGCGGACGGTATCGCTAAAGCTGCGTCACTAGGCTCCAATAATGAAGATTGGGTATTTGCGATAGGAGACGCCTCTACCAATACAACAACTGATGTTTTCTATATTGGTCCAGCAGGTTTTTCTGATCTGAACGACAGCTCTACGGCAGAAGATATTTATGCCACTTCTTGCTATGTATCTTATGCGAATGCTACAGATGCAAACACGCCACCAACAGTAACTGCGGTTACAACTGGCTGCACCAACTAATCCAACCATTTTTTAATGGTCGAATCTCGGCTCGCCGTCTCGGCGGGCCGAATATTTAAGGTCTCTCCTATGAAAGGCTTCACCCTAGTAGAACTGATCATTGTTTTAGTAGTGGTGGGTATCCTCGCGGTTGGCGCGGCGCCTTTATTTATTGGCTCCGGCGGTACCGAAAGTCTAGTTTTGCGCGAACGCGCGCTCTCTATTTTACGCAATGTACAACTCAATGCGATGCAAAATACGCAAGCAGACTGCTACGTTGCGGTACTTCAAAACGACGCACTCGGTTTAGCGACCACGCCAGTATGTGGTGCGAGCAGCTCAACCTTAGCAGCGTCAGAAGACAGTGCCAACCGAATGGTCGGTTTTGCGGGTAAAACCCTGACGGTTACCGACAGCAACGGCGCCCCAGTGAGTTTACCTGCAGAAATTGAGTTTGGTCCGCTTGGACGACCCGATGACACCTCAGGGCTGATTTGTAGCGGCAACCAAGCCTGCCGTCTCACCTTTACAGAAACTAACGGCGCAAACCAGTCGGTGTGTATCAACCGCGAAGGTTACATTTATGGCTGTTAGCAAGCATCAACGCGGCTTCACGCTCATCGAAATTATTGCCGGCATCATTGTTGTGGGTATTATTACGTTGGTGGTTACCGCGGGCATGGGGCCGTTGTTTAAACAAAGTGTAGACCCGTGGCAACAAGTGCGCGCCGCCGAGCTGGGCCAGAGTCTGATTAACGAAATCCTTTCCCGCCGGTTTGATGAAAATGGCTCTAGCGCTATTGGCGAAGCCCGCTGCGGAGAGTCGGGAATAAGTTGTACGACACTACCTGCCAACTGTCCAACCGACCCTAGTGCAATGACCTTTAGGGAAGAGGCCGATCGTACCGAGTTTGATGACGTAGACGACTACCATTGCCTAGAGCTCAGTGGTCCTGATGTCGCGGACACCTTAGCGCAGAGCTTAACAGACGATTACCGCGGATTTACCTTGCAGGTCAGAGTCAGTTACCAGCAACCCGATACACTTAAACGTATCGTCGTCAGTGTAAACACGCCGCAGCAACAAATCATTGAATTTGCCGCGCTAAGGGGGAACTGGTGATACGTAATCGCGGCTTTACCTTAGTGGAACTGGTTATCGTCATTGTATTGTTAGCGATTGTGGCGATATTCTCCTTTCAGTTTGTCGGCTTTGGTTCGCGTATGTACGCCAGTGGTGCTGAACGAGTGCGGATCCTTGACCAAAGTCGCTTTGTAATTGAACGCTTAACGCGCGAGGTCCGTAACTCCGTGCCCAATAGTGCACGTGTCGCCGCGGGGGGCCAGTGTTTAGAGTTTGTGCCGATCCGTGCGGCAGGCACCTATTACAATGCGCCACTTCGTAACAGTGACCCAGAGCAACTGACCTTTGTCTCACTGTCAGAAGTATGGGAGACGATAACTGACACGGATCGCTTGTTTATCTTTGCTACGCTCAGCTCACATATTTATGACGCTGATGCCGGTCGCTCGGCGACCCTGGCAGCATCGACAGACAATGACGACAGCACATACGAGCAAGTACTCGATCTAGCTTCTGGCTCAGTGTTTAGCCAGAGCTCACCTCGGCAACGTTTGTTTATCGGACAACCACCAGTGAGCTACTGTGTAGAGAGCAACCAAATCGTGCGCTACAGCAACTATGGTTGGCAGGTGAGTCAACCTATACCGGGTAGCTTTCCGAGCGCCGAGCGCAGCGTGATGGCAGAACAAGTCGCCAATATTGCATTGGCGGAGCCCGCTTTTCAGGTCGACCGGGCCACGCTACTGCAAAATAATATTGTGCATCTGTTCATTCAATTTACTAGTATAGATGATGAACGTTTATTCTTCAGTCAAGAGGTTCATATTCCCAATGCCCCCTAGCTATCATTCACAACGAGGCAGTGCGCTGGTTGTCGCGATTTTTGTGATTGTGGTGACAGGGTTGCTGGTCGCGACCTTATCACGGCTAGTGACCACCAGTAGTGACAGTGTCGTCGTTGAAGTCTATGGTACGCGCGCCTACACCGCTGCACAAAGTGGCTTGCAGCAGGGAATGTACGAACTATTTCCACTTAACCAACCGATGGCCAACTGTGCTGCGGTTACAGGTACGCCCGTCGACTTAAGCGGCATTCCATCCTTAGCAAACTGCTCAGTCACCCTGAGCTGCCAAGCGTTTGATTACACTGCAGACGATACCCACTACCGCATTGAAGCACTGGGTCAATGTGAGGCAGGGGGGCAAACCACCGAGCGTCTGCTCGCAATGGAAGCGAGGACGATTGAATGAGAGGTTGGCTAGTATGGTTAACCTTACTGCTTGCCGCTGCGCTGATGTCAGTATCCGCGCTCGCAAAGCAATATCAGTTGCCTGATGATGCGGGCAAAAATAATAACGCCTTTAACCCATGCCGTGTCCAGAATGAGAGCGGCGTGACGGTCATACGTTGCCCAAGCAGTGTATTTGGCCAAGTATACAGTCGCGATCGAGTTGCATTTAATGCCTCCCCCGTACGTTTAGAACTAACAGGTGATGTCACCGTCAATGCCGAGGTCAATGTTCGCTCATCAGCTGAGCTACTCGTGGTTGTTTCGGGGCGACTGACCTTAAACAGCAACGCTGGATTAGTGGGCAATGTTGAGACCACCGGTGGTGTCACGCTAAACAGTGATTTACAGGGCAGCATTCAAACCAATGGCGATGTGTCCGTTAATAGCAATGGCAGCGTGAGTGGGCGTGTAGCAAGTGGTGGTAGCGTGACCAACAATAGCCGCGTTGGCGGTGAAGTGGTCGCTGCTGGCGCTGTGACCAACAACAGCAATGCGCGTATCAATGGACCTGTAACTGCGGGCGGTTCATTGACTAATAACGGATTGATTAACGGTAACACCGATGTCGAAGGGTCCTTGGTTAATAACTCTAATGCCGAAATCAACGGTAATGTGAATGTTGATGGTGCGCTGAATAATAATGGTCGTATCAATGGGCAATATATCAATGCGCCTTGCACCGACTCGCCCAATCCGCGAGCCTGTGGCAACGGGCAGTTTAATGTCGATCGGCAATGTAATATCAATGATAACGAAGGCCCATGCGTCCCGAATTCTAACAATAACTATACGCCTGTGGGTGACTGGCATTTTGATGAAGACCGTTGGAGTGGCAACGCCGGCGAGGTGGTGAACAGTGTTGGCAATAATTACGCAGGCTTTGCTCAACAAGATGCCTATACCAGTGCATTTAACCCAGCGCGCCCGGGCAGTGAAGGTACCTGTCGTTACGGTCGATTTAATGGTAATAACTACGTCGAGATCCCCAATGTTACGCCATTGGCCAATCAAAACAGTGTGAGTTTATCGATGTGGTTGAATGGCTCAGCCAACGCACAAAACGCCCAAGATAACTATCAAACGCTCATTGTGTATGGTGAGGGACCGACGGAAGGCGGTGCTGGACGGTTTGAGGTCTATCGTCGCACGCGTGACGGACGGCTCTACTTTGAGGTACGGTCGATATTTGGTCAAATCTACAATGTCAGTGTTGATGGTAATCAGGTATTTGACGGCAACTGGCATCATCTAGCGGCGACGTTTGACAATAGCAACCGACGTTTATCGTTATATATTGATAACAGCCTAGTAGCCACGCAAAGCTTACCTGCATCTATTACGTTGAATTATATCGGGTCTAGCCCAGAGCTTTATATTGGCGGTCAGCAATTTCAAGGCTTTGGTTTTAACGGCTCGCTCGATGAAGTCACTGTCGCAAGCGGCGTTTATTCCAGTCAGCGTGTCAGCGAACTGTATACCCGTACGCGCCCCTGTACCAGTAACGGTGCATTACCCCAATGCAGTGCCGTGTGGGCCGACGGTTTTGATTATCGCGGTAACAACGAAGTTGATACCATTACCTTACCCGACCAAGACTATGGCACCAACCTACCTCAGCAGCTCGACCCGATTGATTACTTGCGCGTTGGCAACTTTAGCGATATAGGACAAAACTACCAGACCAATGGACCGACTTCGCGGGTGTACATTGATGGCGACTTAACTATTCAAGCTGGACGTCGCATTAATGTCGGTGGCGACCCAAACGCCTTTATGCTTATCGTGACCGGTGATTTGACCATTGCTCAGGACGTTCAGATTAATGGTTACATCTATGTGGCTGGAGATTTTACCTACTATGAATCGAGTCGCGAGAGCGAGCGAGTTCGAGTCAATGGTGCCATTAGCGTGGCAGGTAGTTCGTATTATTATAACGACCGCTACGATATCGAGGTGAATTATCAAGCGCCTGCGGTACCACTTGCGGGCGGGCAATTCTGTGCAGCGCAACCGGCCGAATTGCCAGACGCCGTACTGCGCTGGCAGATGAATAGTAATGACTGGCAAGGTAACGCTGGCGAGGTTATTGATAGCTCTATCAACAACTTGAATGGTGTGGCACGCAACGGAGCGCAACGTTATAGCGCAGACTCAGGCTCAGCATTGGTGACTAACGATAATGGCTTCGGCACCTGTGGTTATGGCTATTTTGACAATATTCAACAGCAATACCTTGAAGTCGCCGACGCGCCCATGCTCGATTTGAGTAATGCCTTTACGATCGGTTTATGGGTAAAGCCGCAGCGCTACCCGGCGTCTGGACTGATGACATTAGTGTCAAAAGATGAGAACTATGAATTTCACCTGCGCAGTGATGGCACCATTAATTGGTGGTGGAATACGCCGACAGGAGAAATACAAGAGTTTAATAGTCAATCGGCAGTACCGTTAAACCAATGGAGCTATGTTGCGATACGGTATCAAAATGGCGCGCAAACGATTTTTATCAATGGTGAAGTCGCCGGCACAGCGAGTTTTACCGGTGGTGTCGCAAATAATAACGATCCCTTGCAAGTAGGTGCCGACCAAGGTGCCCTAGGCCGTTATTTCAGTGGTTTTCTCGATGAGCTGAGTGTGTTTGACCAAGCACTCTCTGAACGACAGATCCGCGACCTGCAACAACAGCGCACACTGTGTGGCGGACAAGAGCAAGTTTGTGTGGTGCCTGAGCTTAATAGTAGTTCGTTTGCTCAAGATTGGACCGCAACGACGTTTAATAACAGCACGTCGCCGAGTATTGTCAACGGTCGCATCAGACTGACCAGTAACCAGAATAATCAATCCACAGCGCTATCATTAAATCAATCAGTACCTGCACGTGGACATTTAACCGAAGTGGTGTTCCGCATGTATGCCTACGCAGGTAGCGGTGCTGATGGGATTGCCTTGGTGTTTTCAGATAGCAATCAAGTGGCACAGCCGGGCAACTATGGCGGTTCACTGGGCTACGCAAACGGCAATAACAATGATGGCTTCAACGGTGGTTGGCTCGGTGTCGGTTTTGACGAATACGGTAACTTTTCGCGTGCCACCGAAGGCCGAGTGGGGGGCTTAGGTGATGGCTCGCTTGCGCTTTCGCAAACTCGTGATCGCGTGGTGTTGAGAGGCGCGGAGACCGGTAACGTCAATACCCAGTATCAATTCATCGGGGCGTCGGAGCAGCTGGTTCCTGGCATTGATGAAAGTAATAGCATTATACCCGCTCCGGGTCATTTGTATCGCGTTCGCATTGATAACCGCGATCAACAAAATGTGGCCGTCTCCGTCGAGCGCGATCTTACCGGTACTGGCAATGCTTATACTACGATTTACGATAATAGCGATATTTCGGCTATCCAACCCCAGCTGCCACAGCGCTTTACGATCAGTTTTACCGGCAGTACGGGCGGCTCGACGAACATCCACGAGTTTAACTATTTTAGTGTGTGCTCGTTGCCAGGCAGCGGTGTCGATGAACAAGTCGATCACTATCGACTCGCTTTTTCGAGTCCGACTGTGCTTTGTAATGGCGCACAGGTTCAGGTAAGCGCGTGTCAGGACAGCGAATGCAGTTCACTTTACAACGAACCGGCTACTGTCACACTCAGCGACATTAATGGTACTTGGAGTAACGCGATACCCACCTTTACAGGAAGCACTGTGTTGGGTTTACAGCCCGATAGCGCAGGTAGCTATCGTTTGGGTATCACAGATAACTCAGCGTCACCCGTCGCCGCTAACCCGGTGCAGTGTTTTGTCAACGGTGAAGCGAGCGATGACTGTACACTGCAAGTCAATGACGCGGGCTTTGTGTTTGTCGATGATAACGCAAGCGGTATTAACAGTATTGCGCGTCAAACCTCCGGTACAACGACCTCGGGCATAAAATTGCGTGCGGTGCAGACTAATGACCAGACCCTTGCGTGTGAGGCAGTGCTTGAGCCGGTCAGCACGATCGAGATGCGTGCACAGTGCATTGATCCACAAGTATGCCAAGATGTATCAACTTATCCGCAAGCACAGTTCAACATTAACAATACGGCAATACCGACTCGAGACGACTGGGGCTTGGTACCTGTTGATTTTGTTGATGGCGAAGCCGCCGTTGAATTGAATTATGGTGATGCAGGTGCAACCAGTGTGTCGGCACGTGCACAGTTAGACAATGGTGTGGTATTGCAGGGCACCTCGAATCCTTTTGTTTGGACGCCGGCAAGTATTGACGCCAGTCATGCACAGTTGGATAGCAATAGCTATACAGGCGGTATTATCGCCAAAGCGGGTGAGCCTTTTAAAATGGAACTGCAAGCACGCAACAGTAACGGTGATATTACCCCTAATTTTGGTAATGAGATCCAAGCTGCTGGTTTGGTGCTCGATAGCAACGCGACAGCATCAGGACTTGTCACCAATAAGAATGGTGAGCTTTCCGACTACACTGCCTTTACCATGAGCGCACCCGCGACCTTCAGCAATGATACATTGACCTATTCAGAAGTAGGCTTTGCCACCGTGACCGCGGAGATCGCGGGACAGTCCTACTTGGCGCAGTATCATCAGCCTAATTCGGGCAATGTGGTGAAACTTCACGATATAGGCCGATTTATTCCCGCGGCTTTCGAACTGATTAAAGGCAATGGATTTACCAATGTGTGCAGTAGTGCTGAACCGTTTCTTTATATCGGGGAGGCGCAACAGCTCGACCCGAACCTGAGGCTTGAAGCGGTTAATACATTGGGTGAGGTGACGGAAAACTATCAAGACGCGTATGCAAAAGCGGTATTCGAAACAGGCGCGTTTGATAAAGATACGGATCCTGACCATACGATTCAGTTTGACCGATTGAATAAGAACGAACTGGTCATTAATTGGGATAAAGGTATCGGCACGTTAGTCGATCCGTCAATTGTTTATCAGCGGCAAATCGAAGAGGGACCTTATGAAGAGTACACGCTCGGTTTGCGAGTGAATGACAAAGAAGACGGCAACTACTACTCGTTACTCGCTGAAACAACGGACCTGATATCGCCGGATGACGATGACGGCCCGAACTATGCCAGTTACGATACGGCGCGCCTGCTGTTTGCACGGTTCAACCTTATGAATAGCATTGCCCCCCAGAACGAAGACTTATTGATTGATGGTGGCATCGAGTATTGGGATGGATTCGGCTATCAGTTGCACACCAGTAATAGTTGCTATGATGTGGTGGGTACTGATATCAATGCGACCGAGATTATTGAAGGCGGTGATAGCTTAGCCGACCTTGAACTAGCGGCGTCGCCTTCACAGCAACGATTGTTTGAAGGACGGCTCGCGCGTGACGAAACGGGTATCAATGACCGTTTGCGTTGGTTAGCGCGACCAAACCCGTTACAATTCACTTTCGAACTGAACGTTCCCTCATTTTTAAAATATGATTGGGACGGTGATAATGATTATGACGATAACCCCACAGCCCTTGGTGTATTTGGTATTTACCGAGGCAGTGACCGGCAAATCTACTGGCAAGAGGTTGGCTGGTAAGTAATTACTCACATATTTGTGGCGGTTTCTCAGTGATTCTTCCTTGCGCTTTTGTTGACAAGCAAATAGCATAAGGCAGAGTTGTTATACATGCGCGACGTTAACGACGTTTACCAATAAATATTCGAATAAAGAGCGCTGGTAAGGCTGCAAGGCCTCTACCGCTTTATTATTTTCAAGCTTGGAATGGGAACATGATGCGACTGGCTCAATTGGCCTTAGTGATGGCCTCGACTTTGACAATCGCTTCGCCGGCATACGCTCTACAAGAGCAACAACAATCAATGACGGTGGAGCAGATCTCTGATCAAATCACGAGTTTGCAAAATGAGTACGATAACTACACGCAAACTGTGCAACGTCTTAAAGACGAAGCTGACCAGCTGGAGCAAAAGCTGGCTTCTTTGCGAGAACGCAATCAGACGTTAGAAAAGCAACGTCAGGCAGCGCTGCAGGAAATGAACAACCGCTATCAGCAGTTGGTGGATGATCCAACGATTGACATCGCGGGTGCGCAGCAGGCGTACAAAGAAGCGGTGATGGCGCATCAACAAAACAAAAAAGATATTGGCACGCAGATTCAACTGGTTGAAGAGAAGCAGCAGGAAGTTGAAGAGGCACGTGTAAGCCGTCATGCTCTGTTAAACGAAATCGAATCGCTTAAAGACCAGCGCAATGTTGCGCGCGTCGAGCGTCTTGAGCGTGAGTTTAATCAAACCGGCGAACTGGAAGTCAGTCAGTCAATTGTGTGTGACCGTGAAGAAACACTGAGTCAGTGCGAAACGCGCGGTAAGTTGTTGGCGAAACAGAAAGCATCAAAGCAGTACCTTGATCAAATCGTAAGTAATTTGAGTGAAGCTGAGCAAGCACGCAGCAACTTGGAACAAGTGAGCCCTAACGTACAGATCCTTGGTTCAAAAACCGTGAGCAATGGATTTAGTGGTCAAGGTAACTATGGCGTAAAAATCGCAGTCGAGCTGCGTGGCCAATTACCGCGCACGCAAGCATGTCGGTTACTTGAAGTGGATGCACGCTATTGTGTGGTCGAAAACGCTGATCAGCGTAATACTTCACAAACCAGTGCGAGCGCGGGTAATGACGCGGTGATGCACCCACTGACGTTACGCTCGAATGTATACGACGATGAAGTGTTGATTGACGGTGTGAGCTACGGATCGACACCGATTGAAATTATGTTGCCGCGTGGCGAGCATCGTGTCGAGGTACGCAAATATGGGTACAGTTCATACAGTGATGTGATTCGTCTAAATGACGCTCAATCGATTCGCGCTGAGTTGGAAAAATCGGATTACTCGTTTACCCGTGGCGAGAAAGTGCAAGATATCCTATTTCGTGATGTGCGCGGACCTGAGCTCGTTGTTGTCCCCGCCGGCAATTACAAAATGGGTGACTTAACCGGTAATGGTTTGCCGAACGAGCGTCCAGTGCAGACGGTCAGTATTGAAGCACCGTTTGGTATTAGTGATACCGAGGTGACGGTGGGAAAGTTTCGTGACTTCGTCAATGACACTGCGTATGTGACTCAGGCCGAGAAAAATGGTAACTGCGCGCATTTAGTGAACGGTATGCCAAAAATGGATGGCACGTTAAACTGGCGCAATCCGGGGTTCCAACAAACTGAGAACTCGCCTGTGGTCTGTATTAGTTATGAAGATGTAAAGGCGTACACTGACTGGTTGTCAGACAAAAGCGGTTTCGATTACGATATCCCTTCTGAGCAGCAGTGGGAATATGCTTCACGCGCTGGAACAGAATCAGATTTTTGGTGGGGCAATGACGTCGGCGTGAAAAACGCAAATTGCCGTCACTGTGGCTCTGAGTGGTCAAACGAACGCTCAGCGCCCGTCGCTCAATTTGAGCGTAACCCGTGGGGTCTGTTTGATACCGTGGGCAACGTATGGGAATGGGCGCGTGCCGAAGACGGCCAAGTAGTGCGTGGCGGTGCTTGGAACTTTGCACCGAGTCTAGCGCGCGTTTCAACACGTATGGAACTTCCGGCTGATTTTAGCTCTAACTATATTGGGTTTCGGGTAGTACGAGCGCAGTAGCTTGCGCTTGATTGCAGTTTTTAGCACTTTTTTTAGGGATTTACCGCTTCATGTTTAAGAAAATTCGCGGCTTGTTTTCAAATGACTTATCCATTGACTTGGGTACCGCCAATACGTTGATTTATGTAAAGGACGAGGGCATCGTGCTCAATGAGCCATCTGTCGTGGCTATTCGACAGGAACGCTCAGGTGGACCTAAAGCAATTGCAGCCGTGGGTGCAGCAGCGAAGCAGATGTTGGGTCGTACCCCTGGCAACATCAAGGCGATTCGCCCAATGAAAGACGGTGTTATTGCCGACTTTTACGTGTGCGAAAAAATGCTTCAGTTCTTTATCAAGCAAGTGCACGACAGTCACTACTTTAAGCCAAGCCCGCGCGTATTGGTCTGTGTTCCATGTGGTTCGACCCAAGTTGAGCGCCGTGCAATTCGTGAATCAGCTTTAGGTGCTGGCGCACGCGAAGTTCACCTCATTGATGAACCGATGGCCGCGGCGATTGGTGCAGGTTTGCCCGTATCAGAAGCGACTGGCTCAATGGTTGTTGATATTGGTGGCGGTACGACAGAAGTCGCAATTATTTCATTAAATGGTGTGGTGTACTCATCGTCGGTTCGTATCGGCGGTGACAAATTTGATGAAGCGATTATTAATTATGTGCGTCGCAACTTTGGTGCGCTGATTGGTGATGCGACAGCAGAGCGCATTAAGCACGAGATTGGTTCAGCGTTCCCAGGTGAAGAATTAAAAGAAATCGAAGTGCGTGGACGGAACCTTGCAGAAGGTGTGCCGCGTTCTTTTACGCTCAATAGCAATGAAATATTGGAAGCGCTGCAAGAACCGTTAATGGGTATTGTGAGTGCAGTCATGGTTGCGCTTGAGCAATCGCCGCCGGAACTAGCGTCAGATATCTCTGAGCGTGGCATGGTTTTAACCGGTGGTGGCGCTTTACTTAAAGACCTCGACCGCTTGTTGATGGAAGAGACCGGCATCCCTGTTGTGATTGCAGATGATCCACTCACATGCGTGGCACGCGGAGGCGGTAAAGCGCTCGAAATGATCGCCATGCATGGTGGTGACTTATTTAGTTACGAGTAAGTCGACTTGAGTGAGGTGTAGTTAGCGCACAGATGAAAACCTTATTTACTCGCGGACCCTCATTACTATCCAGGCTAGTGCTCGCACTAGCCTGTTCGTTTCTATTGATTTTTGTCGATCATCGCCTGCAGGCGATGCAGCCGGTACGCATGTTTCTTAACTCGCTCGTAACGCCGGTGCAATACTTGGCAATCTTACCTGAACAAATCCTGAACAACTTCTCCGAAAGCGTAAAAAACCAAGAACAGCTTGCTGAAGAAAACCAAGCCTTGAAGAAACAGATGTTGGAACTGCGTGGTCAGTTACAGCAGTTACAGTTTATTAGTAATGAGAACAAACGTTTACGTGCCTTATTGGGTTCAGAGCAACGACAGCCAAGCCGTCGCATGGTCGCTGAAGTCGTAGCGGTCGCATCGGAGCCGTTCAGTCAGCAGCTGGTGGTTAACAAAGGCACCCTCAATGGTGTCTATGAGGGACAGCCGGTAATCGATAGCAAAGGTGTAGTGGGGCAGATCCAAGACGTTGGGAGTAATACGGCACGCGTATTACTCATTTCTGACCAAAGCCATGGTATCGCCTTGCGCGCCGAACGAAATGATATTCGTGTGCTGGCGCAAGGCACCGGTGAAATAGGTAAGCTACAGTTAATGTTTGTACCTCACAGCTCAGAGCTTGCCGAAGGTGATTTACTGATGACCTCAGGACTAGGCGGTGTCTATCCAGAGGGGTATCCCGTGGCGCGTATCCAGCGTATAAACCGCGATGAATCGTTACCGTTTGCCGAGGTGACTGCAGACTCGATTAGTGCGCTTGATCGCGTAAGAACGGTATTATTGCTGTGGCCGCAAAGTGCGGAACAAGCACCTATTTTCGAGGATGAGAAGTAACCATGTTTAAGCACGGATTACTGCCATTGGTACTCACCTATTTAGTCGCCATGATACTAATGGTGATGCCGATGCCCGCGAGCATCGATGTGTACCGCCCAGATTGGGTGACGCTGGTATTACTGTATTGGATTATTGCACTCCCACATCGTGTCAGTATTGGTACCGCGTTAGTGTTAGGCGTGTTAACCGACATTTTGTTAGGCTCGGTATTAGGCGTGCATGCGTTGGGCATGGTTGTGGTCAGTTATTTTGCAGCTCGACATTTTCAGCGGATTCGTAACTTCTCGTTGCCACAACAGGTGATTTTAATCGCGTTTTTAGTGCTGATTAAGCGCTTGATCGTATTTCAAGCCAATGTGTTCATTCATGATGCACAGTTCACCTCGACCTATTTCTGGCCTGCGCTCACCTCAGCCTTGTTCTGGTTTTGGTTATTCCCGCTATTACGTAAAATCCGCCGTCGTTTTGGAGTGGTGTAATGCAGTTAGTACTCGCTTCAGGTTCACCGCGTCGACGTGAGCTGTTACAGCAAATTCGCGCCGATTTTATCTGTCTCGCGAGTGATATCCCAGAACAACAAGGCGCTGAAGAAACTGCATCGGCTTATGTGCGTCGCTTAGCCTATGAGAAAGCCCTCGCTTCGGCACATTTGCATGACAAGCCCTGTATGGTGGTAGGCTCAGATACGCTGATTGACCGAGACGGCGAAGTGATGGAAAAGCCGCGCGACCAAACCCATGGCGTTGCGATGTTGCTTTCGTTAGCGCAGCGTGAACATAAGGTACGCACCGCCGTTTGTGTGATGTACTATGATGGTAAAAGCGTTGCTACCGTGCAGATAAAAGAGGTCGTTACTGACGTGTGGATGGGTGACATCAGTGAGACCGCTGCGGAAGCTTATTGGCAAACGGGTGAGCCGCGCGACAAAGCCGCCGGCTATGCGATACAGGGTGGAGCAGCCCGCTGGATAAAGCGCATTAACGGTAGCTATACCGCGGTGGTCGGCTTACCTCTTTACGAAACGGATCAGCTTTTACAAGCCGTCGAAGCCAAACTAGGATAAGACCATGAGCGTAGAAGTATTAATGAATGTGACCCCCACCGAAAGTCGCGTGGTTTTGGTCGAAAACGGCATTTTGCAAGAAGTTCACATTGAGCGTCAGGTCAAGCGTGGTCTTGTCGGTAACATCTATATGGGCAAGGTCTCTCGCGTGCTGCCTGGCATGCAGGCGGCGTTTGTTGATATCGGTCTAGATAAAGCGGCGTTTCTTCACGCATCGGATATTGTCACCACGCTTGACGGTGGCGAGACTATTGAGCGCGAGGAGAAATCTCAGCTCAATATTACTCAACTTGTGCGTCAAGGCCAGCCCATCATGGTGCAGGTCGTAAAGGATCCACTCGGTACCAAAGGCGCAAGACTGACCACCGATATTACGCTGCCTTCACGTTATTTGGTGTTTATGCCGCAGAGTAACCATGTCGGTGTATCACAACGAATCGACGATACCGATGAACGTGAACGGCTGCGTTCGATTGCTGAGTCACTCAGTCATGACGAAGGCAAGTTTATTGTCCGAACCGCTGGTGAAGGCGTGGATGAAGGTTCACTGACAAGTGATGCGGAGTTTTTAACGCGGCTTTGGTCGCAAATTAAAAAACGTAAAAAGTCACAGCGCCGTGTGGGCATCTTGTACGAAGACCTCAATCTGTGTTGTCGCGTGTTGCGCGATTTTGTCGGAGAAGCGATTGAACGAATTCGTGTTGATTCTCGCACGACCCTGGACCAGCTAAAATTATTTACCAAAGACTTCATTCCAGAACTGACACAGGTTTTGGAATACTATCGTGGTGACCGACCCATTTTTGATTTGTTCGATATCGAGAATGAAATCCAACGTGCGCTCGATCGGCGCGTCGATCTCAAATCCGGTGGCTCGTTAATTATCGACCAAACCGAAGCAATGACCACCATCGATATCAATACGGGGGCCTTTGTTGGTCATCGAAACCTCGAAGAGACCATATTTAACACAAATATTGAGGCCACTCAGGCGATAGCTCGGCAATTACGCTTGCGAAACTTAGGTGGTATCATCATTATTGATTTTATCGATATGCAAGATGAAGAGCACAAACGACGTGTTTTACATAGCCTTGAGCAAGCGCTAAACAAAGACCGCGCTAAGACCTCGATTAATGGCTTTACCACACTGGGATTGGTCGAGATGACCCGCAAACGGACTCGTGAAAGCCTTGAGCACGTGTTATGTGGCGAGTGTCCAGTGTGTCGCGGACGAGGCTCAATGAAAACCGTTGAGACCGTGTGCTATGAAATTATGCGTGAAATTGTTCGTGTGCATAAGGCGTATGAAGCGGATAAATTCGTGGTGTATGCCTCGGCACCCGTCAGTGAGGCTTTACTGAATGAAGAGTCTCATGCACTAGCTGAACTTGAACTCTTTGTTTCGCGTCAAATCACAATACAGACCGAGCCGCTCTATAATCAAGAGCAATTTGATGTGGTGATGATGTAGTGACTTTAAAACGTGCGGTAAGCTGGACTTTCCACAAACTGATCTGGTTCTCGGCCATACTACTGGTAATGGCTGCCGTGCTGTTGAGTTTATTACGCTATGGTTTGCCTTACTTTCCTGACCTAACTAAACCGTTAGAGCGACAAGTCAGTGCAAGTTTGGGTCAACAGGTACATATTAACCAGTTGGCGTTATCTTGGCGTCAGCAAGGCCCCGCCATCGAGCTGTCCAATTTTAAACTGGGTGATGCAGCCGCTGATGCACTCAGTGTCGATGTCGACCGGCTCTGGGTCGTTATTGATTTTTGGGAGTCGTTGACTGAGCGCCAGTGGGTGCTACAGCAATTTATTCTCGAGCAAGCGGATATTCAGTTAGATGTGCGTCGTCTTACTCAAGGTGATGGCAGTAGTGTACAGCTCGACCAAGTCGAACAACTTTTTCTTAGTCAGTTAGAGAGTTTCTCGTTCCAGCAAAGCACACTTCAAGTCACCCCCTTAAGCGGCAATCCGCGTACCATTGATATTGAACGTTTGACATGGAGTAACCGCGGCCGTACTCACCAAGGCGTCGGCCAGTTTAGGGTAAAGAACTTTACGCCCAACAGGCTTAATTTTGTGCTGCAACTTGAGGGGCGTCGTTGGCGCGATATGGTCGGTCAATTTTACGTCGACTCGCGTGGTATTGATGTCAGCCCATGGCTTGAAAAGCAAGTCCCAGGTATTGATATCACGGACTCCAACGTGAATTTTACGGCGTGGCTCGATATCTACCAAGGCCAAGTTTCACAAGCGTTGCTGCGTATCCTTGATAATCGGCTCACCATGCAACGAGATAATCGTGTTGTGGATCTGCACATCCCCTCTGGAGAAGTGCAGATGCAGCGGCAAGGCCAAGGCTGGTTGATCAATAGTGCGCCGATGACGGTTGAGGTAGAAAATAATACGCTCGAATGGCCCGCCATGCGAGTACAAAACGTGGCTGATACGCTGCGAGCGAGCGTAGAGGGTGTGCCTGCGAGTAAGCTGATTCCGGTACTGCAATTAATAGATGACGAGGGCCGACTGTATAATTATCTGCAGTCTGCAGGGTTAGATGCGCGCGCCAATTTATTTATCCAGGATAGCGCGCAGTTTCCTTGGCACTGGCGTGCTGAACTGATTGATATCAACGCTTCAGGTTCAGCCGATATACCCGCGTTTTCGCCATTGTCGATGACACTTGAAGGCAATCTAAAGCACCTGCAGTGGACGCTCAATGCACCGCAACTGACTGTCACCAGCGATCGTTTATCTGAGCAACGCGCTTGGCAATTAAAAGACGTCGAACTCAATGGTACAGTGGAACAAATCGCCGACGGCTGGCAAGTGACGTGGCGCGAAAGCCAGCTTGCGATAAACGATATGCAGCTCTCTGGGCGAGGCGCATGGCGCTCGGTATCGGCTTTGCAGCCGGCTTTCGAACTAGTCGTCGCAAGTCGTCAGCCATTTGCGGTTGATACGTTGAAGTCGGCATTACCGGATGTGATGGGTGAAGATCTTAAGCGTTATTTATCCAATGCGCTTAAGGCAGGCACGGTAGAGCAATTAACCCTCGCTTGGCGAGCACAACAGATGATGTTACCGAGTCAGGTACAGGAAGGCGTGTTTAGCGCAGGTATTCACTTTGATACGCTGACCTATCAATTCCAACCCAACTGGCCAGCCATCCAAGAATTGCCGCTGACCCTAGACTTTTATCAGCATGGCCTTGCTATGCATGCCACGCAGGGCCGAATCAATGGTGTCACCATCGAGGAAGTGAATGCACAGATACCGGATTTGCTCGATGCGGGTAGGGGATTACAGGTCGAGTCTAAAGTGGCTGGACCGGCGCAATCTGTGCGGTCTGTTTTTCAACAGTCACCGTTAACCAGCGTTGCTGAAGTATTCAATCAAGTGATGCCCGAGAATCGTATCAGTGGTCAGTTTAACTTAGATATTCCTTTTGACGGCTCGCGTGAGGTAGGCGTCAATGTGAAAGCCGATCTCGCCAATAATCGAGTTTATATTGATGCCATTGATCAATGGTTTGACGTGCGCTCGGGTCAGCTCATAATTGATGACCAACAGGTCACTACTAAGGACTTGGTGTTGGCTTGGTTTGGTCGACCCTTTTCAAGCAAAATTGTTGGCGCACCTAAGCAAGATAGTTATCAGCTGAGCATCGAAAACGAGCTAGACTGGCAATTGGAACCCTTGTTCAAGGCACTGCCTAAGCAAGGTTGGTCGCGCTATTTTTACGGTGCGGTTAACGGCATCGCCAATATCGACTTGGACATCGCTGACCAAGTAAAAGTCACGGCTAATTCTCAGTTGGATTTAACCGGTTTAGAGTCGCGCTTGCCACAACCATTGAATAAAGAGTTTGGTGAGAACTGGCAATTAGATGTTAGTTTAAAGGGCAATGGTAATGACTTAGCCCTCGACGTCCGCTCGGGCGAACGTCTGCGTTGGCGCAGCGCTTGGCAGCCAGGAGTACAGCAGTGGCAATATGCCAGCTTATCGATTGGGCAGCCCAGTGCACTGCCAGAGATGAACACGCAAGCGACTTTTGACATTCGCGCCTACTTACCTGAACTGGCGATTGGGCACTGGTATGATTTGCTCTACTTTATCAGTGACTCTTTTGCTAACAGCGGTGCTTCCGATGCTGACAGAGAGCAGTCGTTAAGCGCTTGGTACTTGCCCGACTCGATTCGCATAAAGACCGATGAGTTATCTTGGGGACAGCAAAGTTTCAGCAATGCGGATATCGATATCTTCCCACAAGATAGGGTATGGCAAGCACGAATCCTAGCCGATCAGTTGTCAGTGCGAGCACAATTGCCAGAGGATTTTCTATCTGAGCCGATCAAGGTCAGCGCCGACTTTGCTCAGCTGAATACCGATAATCTAAAACAAGACACGTCGAGTGACTCAGAAACCACCGACTACGAGTGGGTAAGCCGAGTGCCGCCGCTCGATATTACCTGCAATGTGTGTCGACTCGATGATCATCACTTAGGTCGAGTCAGTGCCAAGTTGGTTCCCATCGAAGGCGGTATCGCGTTGAATCAACTGAAAATGGCGAATGAGACGGAGCAACTTGATGCATCAGGTTTCTGGATGGTCAGTGAGGGCCAGCCGTTTACTCAGTTGAGCGGTGAGCTCACCACCAGTGATATCGGCGAACTCCTGCGAGAGTACGGTTTAGAGACAGCGATCCGCGATAGCTCCGCCACCATTGCTTTTGGTGTGCGTTGGAATGATCACCCCCATCAAGTTGATTTTGATACGTTATCAGGGGCACTGCAGTGGGACTTTGGGCAAGGTTATTTGGCCGAGGTCAGTGATGGTGGCGCGCGCTTGTTCTCGCTACTCAGCTTAGACGGTATCTTACGCAAGTTGACGCTGGATTTTCGTGATGTATTTTCGCAAGGTATGTTCTACACCGATCTCAATGGTAGCGTGCAAATTGCCCAAGGCGTATTAACCACTAATGATACCCAGCTTTTTGGTTCGGCGGGTGACATGGTCATTCGCGGCAGCACCGACTTAGAGAAGCAATCGCTCGATTATGAATTGACCTATGCGCCTAAGGTGACTTCAAGTTTGCCCGTCATATTGGCGTGGATGGTTAATCCACCTAGCGGCCTTGCGGCGTTGTTAATTGACAAGGTCTTGCAAGACGCGAAAGTCATTTCATTGTTGCGTTATCGTGTCACTGGTACGATAGACAACCCTGTTGTGGAAGAAGTTGAGCGCGACAGTCGTCCCGTTGATATTCCAGAACTGGAAAAAGAAAAGGAGGCAAACAATGACGCAACCTCTACTCAGCGCAATCCAACTCAGTAGCTTCAAGACGCCCACTGAAAATCTAGCTCTACTTGAACGCTTATTGACTCAGTTGCCAGAGCAACGTCCGCAACTGGTGGTTGTCCCTGAAGCGTTTAGCTGCTTTGGTGCCGGCGACCGTGCTCAGCTAGAAATGGCGGAACCTGTTGGTGATGGACCCGTACAACAGCGCTTGTCTGAGTTGGCTAAACAGCACGAAATATACCTTGTTGGTGGCACGATTCCACTTCAAGCTGGTGACCGCTTTGCTGCAGCTAGCTTATGTTATGGACCCAACGGTGAATGCTTAGCGCGTTATGATAAAATTCACTTGTTCGATGTCGACGTCGCCGATAACACACGACAATACCGAGAGTCTCGCTGGACACGTGCTGGAAGCTCGATTGTCACTATCGACTTGGGCTTCGCTGTGGTCGGAATGGCGGTATGTTATGATCTGCGTTTTCCAGAATTGTTCAAAGCACTGCGTGCCAAGGGTGCCGATATTATTTTATTACCGTCAGCATTTACTGAGGTAACCGGTGCAGCACACTGGCATTCGCTGGTGAGAGCACGGGCGATTGAGCAGCAAGTGTATATGCTCGCACCCAACCAATTCGGCGAGGCCGCCAATGGACGCCGTACCTATGGACACTCGATGATCGTTGACCCATGGGGTGAAGTCATGGCCGAGCAAGCCGATGGAGAGGGCGTTGTCAGTGCCTATTTTGACAGAGAGAAATTGGAGAATATTCGCGCGCAAATGCCTGTCGCGGAGCAAACTCGCCTGACGGTGAGTGCTAATGTAAATGAGGATGTATGAGCGATAAATTAAGTTGGATTAATGAATTACCCGTGACTGAGTCAGATCTCGCTAGAGCGCTCGGTACCTTATACAACGGCGATATCGACTTTGCTGACATTTATTTTCAAGGTAGCGTCAACGAGTCATGGGTATTAGAAGACGGCATTATTAAAGACGGTGCGTATCACAATGAAACGGGTATGGGTGTCCGTGCCATACAAGGTGAAAAAACAGGCTTTGCTTATGCTGACGAGATTACTCAGCAAGCGCTCACACAAACCTGTAACGCGGCACGCGGCATTGTACGGCAAGGTCAAAGTAAGCAGGTTAAAGCGTGGACTCAGCAGTCGGTAGCGGCACAGTATGCGGCTAAGAACCCACTGCAGTCGCTCGAAGAGGCGGAAAAGATTGCGCTATTGAAGCAGGTCGATGCCCATGCGCGTGCCCAGGATAAGCGTGTATCTCAGGTCGTTGTTAGTCTCTCGGGCAGCTACGACGACGTGCTTGTTGCAGCGACTGACGGTACATTCGCTGAAGACCATAGGCCATTGGTTCGGTTAAACTGCTCTGTCATCGTTGAACAAGAGGGCCGACGAGAGCGGGGTTCAGCAGGTGGTGGTGCGCGTGTCAGTTACGAGTATTTCTTTAAAGATGAAGAGGGCACACCGCGCTGGAAAGCGTTTGCTGAAGAAGCGGTTCGTCAGGCATTAGTTAACCTAGAAGCCATTGCGGCTCCGGCAGGAACCATGCCGGTTGTACTTGGCGCCGGCTGGCCGGGTGTATTGTTGCATGAAGCGGTTGGACACGGACTTGAAGGTGATTTTAATCGTAAAGGTTCTTCGGCGTATGCGGGTAAAATAGGTGAGAAAGTGGCTTCGGAACTTTGTACTATCGTCGACGATGGTACCCTAGCCGACCGCCGCGGCTCGCTGAGTATTGATGATGAAGGCACGCCCGCAGGTCGCAATGTACTAATCGAAAATGGCATCCTGAAAGGCTACATGCAGGATAAAATGAATGCGCGTTTGATGGGCCATGCGGTGACAGGCAACGGTCGTCGTGAGAGTTATGCGCACTTGCCCATGCCGCGTATGACAAATACCTACATGCTGCCCGGTGAGCACCAGCCCGAGGACATTATCGCGTCTGTGAAGCGCGGTATTTACGCGCCACACTTTGCCGGTGGTCAGGTCGATATCACGTCGGGTCAGTTCGTGTTTTCGGCATCAGAAGCATACCTGATTGAGGACGGCAAAATTACACAACCGATTAAAGGCGCGACGTTAATTGGTAATGGACCGGAAGCGATGAGTAAGGTCTCAATGGTGGGTAATGATTTAGCGCTCGACCAAGGTGTCGGTGTGTGTGGTAAGGATGGTCAGAGTTTACCGGTTGGCGTCGGTCAGCCAACGCTGAAACTAGACGCTATGACAGTCGGTGGTACTGACTGAGGCTTAGGCCTCAGTCATGAGTTCACGTAAATAGACAAATAGCTGGCGCGCTGCCGTAGGCGGTTTATTGTCCTCGGCTTGCTTTTTGGCTTGTCGAAGCCATTGGCGAATACGCTGAATATCGGCATCGGGGTAACGGTTAAAAAAGTCTGTGAGCGCTTCTTCGTCACCTGATAACAGCAGGTCGCGTTGTTGCTCAACAGCATGAAATTGATTCACAGTTTGTTGGTGAAAGGCGTTAAGGCGTTCCATTGCTTGTTCGATAGGCGTAACGTCTCTTTGGCGCATTAACTTACCAATAAACTGAAGTTGGCGGCGATAGCCTTCGTGTTTATTTTTAATTTTACGAGCGAGCAAGACCGCATCGCGCAGCTCATCATCAAGTGGAATGCTTTTGAGTTGCGCATCAGTTAAGTCTACGAGCTCAGTGCCCATTTTTTGTAGGGCTTCAACTTGGCGCTTGCGTTCACTTTTGCTGGGGACATCTGCAAATTCATTTTCGTCTGGCGATGTCGAGTGGGTTGGTTTACGAGCCATAATCCATTCAGTTTTAATTGCTAATAATAACGAGCAGTTTACCAGTTTTACGCAAGACGCGTTAATCATTTAGAGGAGTGTACATTGAAACCTCAACTTAGCGAGTTACAGCAACAACTTGATGATGTTGAATTAGCGGTCCAATATGCGTTGGAGTTAGCGGCTAAAGAGGGGACTTCAGCGGCCGAGTGCTCGATCAGCAAAAGCGCCGGCATTTCAGTCGGTACGCGTATGGGCGATGTAGAGACCGTTGAATTTAATCAAGACGGTGCGCTGGGCATTAGTGTGTATCGTGATCATCAAAAAGGCTCGGCATCGACTACCGACTTATCGCGTGAAGCCATTGCTGCGGCAGTAAAAAAGGCGGCGGAAATTGCCCGTTATACCTCAGCTGACCCGTTTAATGGGTTAGCACCGAAAGAACTAATGACCAAAGATTATCCTGAGCTAGACTTATGCCACCCCGGCGATCAAAGTGCAGAATACGCGATAGAGCAAGCACTCGCCTGTGAGCGTCATGGCTTAGCTTTAGATGATCGCATTATTAATTCTGACGGTGCACACTACGGTTCGCATACGGGCTTTCGCGTATATGGCAATAGTCACGGTTTTTTGGGCGGTTATTTGCAGTCGCGTCATAATTTAAGTTGCGTACTGATCGCAAAAGAAGGTGAGCGCATGCAACGCGATATGAGCTACTCGGTTGCGCGTCGAACGCAAGACTTAGCTGCGCCCGAAAAAGTAGCTGAGGAAGCCGCTCAGGAGACGCTATCCCGCTTGGGTGGCCGCAAGATCGATACCGCAAAAGTCCCGGTAATTTTCCGCGCCGATGTGGCGGGCAGCTTGTTTGGCCATTTCGTAAGTGCGATCAGTGGCGGCAATCTTTACCGGAAATCAAGTTTCTTGCTAGACGCATTGGGCCAGCCGGTGTTGCCGTCGTGGTTAAACATTAAAGAATGTCCTCATATCGTGGGTGGTTTAGCAAGCAGTCCGTTTGACCATGAAGGTTTAGCTACGATTGAACGTGATATCGTTACGGCCGGTGAGTTGCAGACTTATCTACTTACTAGCTATGCGGCCCGCAAGATGGATATGCAGCCCACCGGTCATGCTGGGGGCATCCATAACTGGCGCTTGACCCATGGTGATAAGAGTTTGGCTGAACTGTGCAAACAGATGGGCACAGGCTTACTGGTCACCGAATTGATGGGGCAAGGCGTTAACTTAGTCAACGGTGATTATTCGCGCGGCGCTGCTGGATTCTGGGTTGAGAATGGCGAAATTCAGTATCCTGTTGAGGAAGTGACGATTGCGGGTAATTTAAAAGACATGCTGGCAAATATCGTCGCTATTGGTAACGATGTTGACGAGCGCCATGCTTTGCATACGGGATCGGTGTTGTTAGAAGAAATGCGGATTGCAGGTCAGTAAAGCAACCGGCGACATTGCTGTTTAAGACAGCAGCAATGTCGCAGTACCCAAGAATGCAAAGATACCGACCACATCGGTGACGGTGGTTAAAATAACCCCGCCCGCCAGTGCTGGGTCAATATCAAAACGCTTCAATATCATGGGTACGGTCACGCCGGCAAGCGCCGCCGCCAGGAGATTCATCATCATCGCGAAGGCGATAATGCCACCAACCAACCAGCTTTGCATCCAAAGTGCTACCACAGCGGCAATGAGGATTGACCAGATAATACCGTTCAGTGCGCCAATGGCGAGCTCTTTGCCGATCAACCACCGTGAGTTACTACTACCGATATGGCCGAGCGCCATACCTCGAATTACCAAGGTCAGGGTTTGACTACCGGCAATACCCCCCATACTTGGCACGATGGTATTCAGGATAGCGAGTACCGCCATCTGCGCTAACACGTCTTCGAATAGTGAGCTGACCATAGCGGCAAGTAATGCCGTGACCAAGTTAATGGCCAACCACACGGTGCGGCGGCGAGTACTTTTGAGTACCGGCGCAAAAGTATCCTCGTCATCTTCTAAACCGGCCATACTCAACATCGAGTGTTGAGCATCCTCGCGAATGATATCAACCACGTCATCGATGGTGATTCGACCCACAAGTTGCTGCTCCCCGTCGACAACGGGCGCTGATACCCAATCATGACGTTCAAACAATTTTGCGACTTCGGTTTCATCCATGTCGACAGGAATACTGACGATATCCGGCGACATAATATCGCTGACCACTTTTGATGGGTCGACGGTGACTAAGCGCGATAGGGCGATTTCACCGATGAGTTTATCGTTCCGATCGGCGACATAGAGTTTATCAGTGGCTTCTGGTAGCTCGCCTTTTAGGCGAAGGTAACGTAATACAACATCGACGGTGACATCGGCGCGCACGGTAATGGTATCGGTGTTCATGATACCGCCGGCAGAGTCCTCATCGTATGACAATGCCGTTTCAGCACGCTCTCGGTCGCGCTCGTCCATTGATTTGAGCACTTCTTGATAAACTTGGTCTGGCAAGCCACGCAGTACGTAGGCCAAGTCATCGGTATCCATTCCTTCGGTGGCAGCCGCGAGTTTTTCAGGCGCCATCTGGCGAATAATGGATTTTTGAACTTCTTCTGAAAGTTCTTCTAGAATATCACCGTGTTCGTCGGCATCGACGAGTTTCCAAACAATGGCACGACTTTTAGGGGGGGACGACTCCAGGAGAAGCGCAATATCACATGCCGGCATATTATGTAGCATGCGGCGTGCAGCCACATACATACCGTCCGATAGGGCAGTATTTACCTCTTGAATACGCTGCATTGCATATTCTTTATCGGACAACTCAGCCATCATGGTTATTCAGCTTCCTCAAACTTATCTTCAAATAGGATGGTAATTGCTTCGAGCGCTGCCTCGGCATCTTCACCTTGGGCGCAGACATCGACCTCGCGGCCCTGTCGGCTGGCGAGAAGCATTAAACACATCACACTGCCTGCATCGACCTCTTGACCATCTTGGCTGATGGTAATTTTGGCGGCAAACTCCTGCGTCAAGCGTGCCAATTTGGTTGCTGCGCGCGCGTGCAGACCTAGTTTATTGCGAATGATCAAAGATTTACAGACTTTTTGCGTCATTTTGACAATTCCCGATGGCGAACCTGAACATGTGTTTCATCTGTTCTGAACTGGTCGGCTAAGGCTTCGGCCAAATAAACAGAGCGATGTTGACCCCCCGTACAACCCACCGCAATAGTTAGATAGCTACGGTTACTGCGTTGAAAGTAAGGTAACCATGTGGCAAGAAAGTTTTCGACTTGCAGTAAATATTTGGTCACTAAACCTTCTTTGCGGAAAAATTGCTTAACGTCCTCGTCTTGCCCAGTGAGAAGCTTGAGCTCTGGATTCCAATGGGGATTCGGTAAAATTCGCGCATCAAATACGAAATCTGCATCCTTAGGTACGCCGTGTTTAAATCCGAACGACTGGAACACAATCACGACATGCTTCGAAGCTTTACCCAAGACGCGCGCACTCACCTCTTCACTGAGTTGATGTAAAGATAGGTTACTGCTATCAATTCGCCAAGTGGCGCGTTCAGCAATAGGGTCGAGTAGTCGGTTTTCTAACTGCAGCGCCTCAACTAAAGGTAGCTGCTTTTGTGAAAGTGGATGCAAGCGCCGAGTTTCGCCAAAGCGTTGTAGCAGCGTTTGGTCATCGGCGTCGATAAAGAGAACTTCAATATCGACGTCATCGGGCAAAAACTCAATTGATTCTACGAGTTCGTGAGGATCTTCAGGTAAATTGCGTACATCAATACTGATGGCAACGCGATCATATTGCTCAATGACTGAATGAACCAGTGTTGCGAGCAAAGCGATAGGCAGGTTATCGACACAATAGAAACCGAGATCTTCGAGTACTCTTAAGGCAATGGTTTTGCCGGAGCCTGAACGTCCACTGACTATGATAAGTTGCATTCAGGTGCCTGATCTTCGCTGACAAAAATAGAATAGAGCGCTTGGTCACTATCAGCTTCTCGCAGCGAACGCGTGCATTCTTTGTTATTCATGCGTTTGGCGACGGTTGCAAGCGTGTTTAAGTGATTTTCATGCTCCGATTCAGGGACAAGCAAGGCGAATACGATATCCACCGGCTGATTGTCAATCGCATCAAATTCAATGGGTTGTTCAAGCGTCATTAGTACCGCCACAGGTTGCGTCGCATTGGCTAATCGACCATGTGGAATAGCGATGCCAAGACCAATACCCGTACTACCTAAGCGCTCACGATTAATTAAGCTCTCAAAGATGTCGTGTTTAGTGATTCCGACAAGTTTTGGGGCCGCGATAGCGCTGATAGTTTCTAACAGGCGTTTCTTGCTTGCACCCTCGACTGCACACTTGGTGCAGTCGGGGCTCAAAAGATCAGACAATTGCATGATTTAGTGTTTTTTCAACTTTTCTTTGTGTTTAATCACTTGGCGATCGAGTTTATTGATCAATCCATCAATCGCCGCGTACATATCGTCGTGCTCTGCATCGGCGAAAATTTCTCCGCCGTTAACATGAAGCGTAGCTTCCGCTTTTTGAACCGTTTTTTCAACATTTAGGATGACGTGAACGTTGTTTATGTGGTCAAAGTGGCGCTCTAACTTGGCAAATTTTGTATCCACGTATTCACGCAACGCGTCAGTAATATCAATGTGGTGACCTGTTAGGTTGATTTGCATAACGTCTTCCTTCTACGGTTGAACAATATTAAAGCAGACTCTTCCTCTGGCTTGAAGAGGGAATGTTGAGCGATTCACGATATTTCGCGATCGTTCTTCTAGCTACTTGGATTCCCTGATCCGCAATGAGTTCAGCAATTTTGTTATCACTTAATGGTTTGGCGCGGTTCTCCGCGGCAACCAATTTTTTGATTAGCGCTCTTATAGCGGTACTTGAACACTCACCTCCTGTTTCGGTACTGACATGACTGGAGAAGAAGTATTTAAGCTCGAAGATGCCGCGCGGGCAGTGGAGATATTTTTGAGTCGTTACACGCGAGATTGTACTTTCGTGCATATCAACGGCTTCCGCGACATCATTGAGAACCATCGGCTTCATCGCCTCCTCACCATGTTCAAAAAAGCCTTGCTGACGTTGAACGATGCAGTGCGCGACTTTCAGTAAGGTCTCGTTTCGGCTTTCGAGACTCTTAATGAACCAACGCGCTTCTTGAGTATGCAGCTTAATATACTGAGAGTCAGCACTTGATTTTGCCTGCTGACTCAGCGCTGCATATTGTTCGTTCACTCTTAATTTAGGTACGCTATCAGGATTTAATTCGACCACCCAACGACCATTTTTTTTCACTACCGAAATATCCGGTATGACGTATTCAACGGGCTTTTGGTCGATAGCATCGCCAGGATAAGGGTTTAAGGTTTGAATCAGTCGCAGTGTCTCTTTCAGCTCTGCTTCATCAATCTTCAGTTTACGCTGCAACCCTTTATAATCCCGCGCACCCATTAACTCCATGTAATCATTTATAAGCGCTAATGCAAGCTTTTTGCAGGGGGTTTCATCGCATAGTTGCTGTAGTTGAATACTCAAACATTCTTGGATGGAGCGCGCACCGACACCCAGAGGATCAAAATGTTGAATACGCTTAAGCACCATGGCGACTTCTTCAACATCGACTTCGGGTAAATTGATAGCTTCAACGAGTTCATTCAAGTCTGAAGTCAGGTAACCGCGCTCATCGATGGACTCGATGATGGTGGTGGCTATAGCCGCATCTTCGTCTGAGAAATGCGACATCTGCATTTGCCAAATCAAATGATCGTAAAGCGAGTCGCTTGTTTCGCCTTGATAGACATCGTGTTCGCCGTCAAACGACTGGCTTGAGCTAGTGCCACTTGACGGAGTAGTTGATGTATATGTGTCATCCCAAGTGCTATCTAATGGGAGGTCATCGGGGAGTGATTGATCTTGTAATGCATCGACGGTTTCTTTTTGACTATCGTCTTTTTGCGTTTGCTCGGCATCGGTCTGGGCATCTTGCTCAGCTTCACCCTCAACCTCAAGTAACGGGTTATTATCTAAGGCTTCTTGAATTTCAGCTTGTAGATCGAGTGATGAGAGTTGCAACAACCGAATGGCCTGTTGTAATTGAGGGGTCATCGTAAGTTGTTGACCCATTTTCAGTTGCAAACTTTGTTTCATCTGATTATCCCGGCCTCACTTGTGCTGTGTTACAAGGTGAACTGCTCACCGAGGTAGACATCTTTCACTTGTTGGTTTGACAATACGCTATTCGCGTCCCCGCTAGCAATCAGCTCGCCATGACTAACGATATACGCATGCTCGCATACGGACAACGTTTCACGCACGTTGTGGTCAGTTATCAACACACCGATGCCTCGGTGCTTAAGATGTTCAATTATTTTTTTGATGTCGAGTACAGAAATCGGATCAACACCTGCGAAAGGCTCGTCTAATAAAATAAACGTAGGGTCAGCAGCGAGCGCTCGAGCGATCTCAACACGGCGACGCTCACCACCCGACAGACTCATACCCAAGCTATTCACGATATGACCGATATTAAATTCTTCGAGCAATGCATCGAGTTTTTCTTCGCGCTCAATCGCGGTAAGTGAACGTCGAGTTTCAAGAATCGCCATCAAGTTATCACGGACCGTCATTTTTCGAAAAATAGATGACTCCTGTGGCAAATATCCAATACCTCGACGTGCACGTTCATGCATCGGCAAAAGCGTTAAGTCCTGATCATCCAGCTTAATACTGCCTTTATCAGAGTTCACTAAGCCAACTATCATATAAAAGGTCGTTGTCTTACCTGCACCATTAGGACCGAGCAGGCCAATAATTTGCCCTTGGCTCACCTCTAAACTGACGTCTTTGACGACTTGGCGTCGATTATAAGATTTAGCGAGATGCTGAACAGATAATTTAGCCATGCACTATTGCTCTTGTTGCTGTTGGTCGTCTTCAGGTTGCTCTTTCTCGGGTTGCTTATTGGGGTTAAAAATCGTGGTAACCCGTTCGCCTGATTCCTTTGAGCCTCTTGCCGAGACATGCTGGTTAGCCAAGTCATACACAATGGTATCACCACGCGACAAGCTGCTGCCCTGAATGATTTGCGCATTACCTTGTAGTTCAATACGTCCCTGACTCTGGAAGTAAGTGATTTGATCGGCTTGTGCGCTGATCTCCGAGCCATCCTCGAGCAACTGGGTGTAGACTGCGGGACGACCGTGCGCGATAAATGTATCGGCTTGGTCTTTGGACTCACCGCCGGTTGCCTCAAGTCGATCCGCCTCAATACGCATAGAGCCCTGAGTTACAATGACATTATCGGTCAACAACAATTTATTGTTCTTGATATCAAAGTGTTCATGTCCAGCATTGACCTCGATCGGCTTTTTAAAATCCGCCTCACCTTGGGCGGCGGCCATTTGGCTCACAACCGCTAAACTAGCGAGGATTAAAAACCGTTTTAACATGACGTTTTAGCTCCATAGTTTCCGCGTACAGGTCGGCGCTCAGACCATGACCTTGCACAGCAATTTGGGGTCCCGAAATAGTGACAGGATAATCGGTATTCATAGTCTCTGCCGGTATATCGATGACCAAGTATTCGGTATTAACACGCTTAATTGAAGTATCAGGCTGTAAGGCCAATATTTCAACGTTGCGCTCTAAAATAAGTGTTTGATCGTCATATAGCGTGCCTTGCTCTGCGCTAACTTGCCATGTAGCTTCGCGCTCATCGGTATAAACTGAGTAAACAGGGTTGGTTAGTTCAGTGAGACCGATTTGAATATAATGCGACATGTGTTCGGCAGTAACCTGATGTGCCAAGCGGCCACCCGACTCATATAAACGCGTTTTCAGTCCTGAAGCGGTAAAGTCAGGCGTCATTTTCCGCGATTGCACGTTGTTATCGCCCGCGTCGGAGCGATCAAAAGGACGCCAAAGCAATAGTATAACTGCGCCAAATAAGATAAGCAGCAATAGCGCTACGCGACGACTCACAAACTCACTCCTTCAACACTCGCGAGTTCGCCGCGGCTTAACAGCAGTAAATCGCAGACTTCACGCACAGCGCCAAATCCACCATGACAGCGGGTGATATACTGCGCAGCAAGTTGCACAGATGGATGAGCATCGTGAACCGCGACGCCTAATTTAGCACGGTTGATGAGTTTTAGATCGGGCACGTCATCGCCGACGTACGCGACGTGCGAATCACTTAATGCTAACGTTTCAAGCAGGCGCTCGTAGACCTCGACCTTATCTTTCACACCCTGAAAAATGTGGGTCACGCCTAGGTGTTTCATGCGACGTTCAACAATTGCCGATTCGCGACCAGTGATGACCGCCGCAGGGTAACCAGCATCGGTCCACGCTTTTAAGCCAAAGCCGTCGCGGGTGTGGAACGCTTTAAGCTCTTCACCTTGATTACCTAAATAAATGCGACCGTCTGAAAATACGCCGTCGACATCTAATACCAGTAATTGAGTCTGCGCGAACTGTTGAAATAAATCTTCGCTAATGTCGCCATACCAGGTATTTACGGTTTTTGCAGTACGGTTATGAATCATTAAACCACTCCTGCCTGCAGTAAGTCGTGCATATTCATGGCGCCGTGTGGCTTGCCATCATGGTCGACAATAATTAAGCCGTTAATTTTACGGTCCTGCATTAACTTAAGCGCTTGTGCAGCTAACATGTCTTCATGCGCGGTGACGCAGGTGCGTGTCATAAAGTCGGCAATTTTACTCTCGTGCACATCAACGCGGCTATCGAGAATACGGCGCAAGTCACCGTCCGTAAAAATTCCCGCTAAGCGACCTTGGTCATCAACAATAGAGGTCATGCCGAGACCTTTACGTGAGATTTCCAATAAAGCATCGCGAATTAATGCTGTTTGCTCAACTTTGGGGACACGATCACCCGTATGCATGACGTCGCTGAGTCTGAGCAACAACCGCTTACCCAGCGAACCACCCGGGTGCGACAAGGCAAAATCGTCGGCGGTGAATCCACGCGCATTGAGGAGCGCGACTGCGAGGGCATCGCCCATGACCAGACTGGCTGTGGTCGAGGCCGTCGGAGCTAAGCCGAGCGGACAGGCTTCTTGTTCAACCCGAATACAGACGTGAATATCGGCCAAGTTTGCGAGCGTTGAATCCGGATTGCCAGTCATCCCGATAATAGTGACACCTAATCGTTTCATGACTGGAACGATATTTAAAATTTCACCTGTTTCACCACTATTTGATATGGCGATGACGATATCACTGTCAGTGACCATGCCGAGATCGCCGTGACTGGCTTCCCCGGGGTGTACAAAAAATGCCGGTGAACCGGTTGAAGCAAGTGTTGCTGCAATTTTTCCACCAATATGACCCGATTTTCCCATACCGGTCACTATAATGCGTCCTTTGCAATCGAACATCGCCTGACAGGCGCGATTAAAGTTCTCGTCGAGAAAGGCTTTTAAACCTTCAATAGCATCGCGCTCGATATCGATTACGTCGCGAGCAAGCGTACAAAAGTCATGGGTGATTTGCTTCATTACTCACCTAAAAAACTGAAAACCTGCGCCTAATGATACGTCAATATGACGGTGGCTGCCTACCGTATTTGTCGCTATATGATTGCTAATGTCACAAATTTGAATTACTATACCAACTAGACGGTTTAGTAATAAGCCTAGTTTATGTCATTAAGTGAGTCGTTATGTGCGCAAAAAAATGTGCGGGTCGCCCGAGCAATAGAGACGTTATTTTAGATGCTGCTGAGCAATTAGTTGCATCTGAGGGTGCTGCTCGTCTTACGTTTGATGCACTGGGTCAAGCAACCAGCATTAGTAAAGGCGGACTGCTGTATCACTTTGCTAGTAAAGACAAACTTCTCGAAGCGATGCTTGAGCGCATGGTGGCGCGAAATAGTGATTTGAAAGACGCCTTTATGAAGGATTTCGAGGATGATCCTAACCAAGAACTAAAAAGTATTTTGCTAGCGTCGTTAAACAGTGATGCAGAATGCGCGCAGTTAAGTTCAGGTTTGCTGGCAGCCGCAGCGAATAATCCAGAGTTGCTGGCGCCAATGACTGCTCACGTGCAACAGACCTTTCAATCGCTCGAACAATTCAGCCGTGATCCCATGCTAGCCAAGGTACTGTTTTTCGCGGTGCATGGAGCTCGATTATTTGAGCAATTACAATTGTGTGAGCATTGCCAAGGTGACCGCAAAGCCTTTGCAGATAAGTTGTTGGCGATGATCGATCAACAAAACTGATATGTTTTGCAACATTTTTACAGTTACGTTTTAGACCAACGCCCTCTAGAATGGGTATTCTGAAACAAATAGCGCGTTAGGGACAGATAAGTGGATAACTTTGTTGCTTTAAAAGATGTGCATTTTTCGCACGGCCAACGCACCATTTATGACGGCCTTTCACTGACCGTACCGAAGGGCAAGATCGTCGCGGTTATGGGGCCCAGTGGCATTGGTAAAACAACATTATTGCGCTTAATAGGCGGGCAACTTCGGCCGTCATCGGGCTCAATCAAGGTGGCTGATGAAGAGGTCACTCAGTTGTCGCGTAAGGCTCTTTATGAGCTGCGTAAGCGAATGAGTATGTTGTTTCAAAGCGGTGCGCTGTTTACCGACATGAGTGTTTTCGACAACGTGGCGTTTCCATTACGAGAGCATACCGAGCTCACCGAGGACGTGATTCGCAGTATTGTATTGATGAAACTTGAAGCCGTGGGCTTGCGTGGCGCGCGTGATTTAATGCCAGCAGAATTATCCGGCGGTATGGCGCGACGTGCGGCACTCGCACGGGCGATCGCGCTCGATCCTGATTTGATTATGTACGACGAACCGTTCGCTGGCCAAGATCCAATTTCGATGGGCGTTATCGTTAAATTAATTCGCTCGCTCAATGAATCGCTTGGATTAACCTCTATCGTTGTATCGCACGACGTGGATGAAGTGCTCTCTATTGCCGACTACGCTTATATTATTGCTGATAAGAAGGTCGTTGCAGAGGGGACACCGGCTGAACTTGAGAATAATGATAAAGCCATCGTGCGTCAGTTCTTACAAGGCGAAGCCGATGGCCCAGTTAAATTCCATTACACCGAGGACGACTTCGCTATGGATTTGATGGGGGAAGCGCATGGATAGTTTAGCGCGCTTAGGTGCGACAGTAACGGACGCGATTGCCGGTATCGGACGTGCGCTTGCCATGCTACTGGGCGCGATTATAGGCAAGCCGACACCGCGCAAGTCATGGCCGCTGTTCGTGCAGCAGATGTATGTGGTCGGTGTCTTATCACTCATCATTATCGTCGTTAGTGGCTTATTTATCGGTATGGTGCTGGGCTTGCAGGGTTACACCATATTGGTTGACTACGGTGCAGAACAGAGTTTGGGACCGATGGTGGCACTGTCGTTATTACGCGAGTTAGGGCCCGTGGTGACCGCATTACTATTCGCAGGTCGCGCGGGTTCGGCATTGACTGCGGAAATTGGTTTAATGAAAGCAACTGAGCAGTTATCGAGTCTCGAAATGATGGCGGTTGATCCGTTACGTCGCGTCGTGGCCCCGCGTTTTTGGGCAGGTTTTGTCAGTATGCCATTGTTGGCACTGATTTTTTCTGCTGTGGGTATTTACGGTGGTTACTTAGTTGGCTCGGGTTGGTTAGGTGTTGATGAAGGCGCATTTTGGTCGGTGATGCAATCAGCGGTTGATTGGCGCGACGATTTAATGAACGGGATCATTAAATCACTCGTATTTGCTTTTGTGGTGACGTGGATCGCGCTCTACAAAGGCTATCGTTGTGAACCGACTTCAGCGGGTATTAGCAAAGCAACCACGTCGACCGTGGTTACCGCTTCGCTCGCAATTTTAGGACTCGATTTTATTCTTACAGC